>DATIMX010000045.1:0-11280 GCA_035474935.1 Geodermatophilus sp.
GCGTCGGGCGCGTACAGGCCCTCCACGGCGTGGGCGATCGCGTTCATCCCGCTGGTGGCCGACAACCCGGCCGGCAGGGTGAGGGTGAGCTCGGGGTCGTAGAGCACGCTGCGGGGCAGCACCCGGATGTCCCGCCCGGTGCGCTTCTGGCCGCCCTCGGTCAGCCCCCACACCGGGGTCATCTCCGAGCCGGCGTAGGTGGTCGGCACGGCGATCACCGGCAGGTCGTGCTCCAGCGCGATCGCCTTGCCCAGCCCGACCGCCGACCCCCCACCCACGGCCACGCAGCCGTCGGCGCCCAGCTCGCGAGCCAGGTCCCGGGCCCGGCGGGCGACCTCGATCGGCACGTGCATCCGGGCCTCGGGCAGCACACCGGCGGCTCGTTCCCCCAGGGCGGCGGCGACCTGCTGGCCGGTGTCCTCCTGCTCCGGGGAGCACAGCACCAGCACCCGCCTCAGCCCCAGGGCGGCGACCTCGTCGGGCAGCGAGGCCAGGGCGCCGGCGCCGAACACCACCCGCATGGGCAGCGCGGTGTAGCTGAACGGGCCGATCACGACGGCGCTCCGCGCACCACGGTCGGCTGCACCTCGGCCGGCGGAGCGGCCGGCGGCGCCTGGTCGGCCCGCAGCAGCGTCAGGTCGAACGTCAGCGTCCGGAACGGATTGGGCAGCCCGGCCTCCGCGGCCCGGGCCGGGTCGTCGACCTCGCCCACCTCGCGGATCAGGCTCTCCTTGACCCCGAAGACCGCGTCGGAGTCCAGGTACGGGCTGTCGGCGACGAACACATGCGTGGTCACCGGCCGGTAGCCGGGTGCGGCGACGATGAAGTGCAGGTGCGCCGGCCGGTTGGGATGCCGGCCGGTGGCGGCCAGCAGCTGCCCGACCGGCCCGTCGTCGGGGATCGGGTAGAACCGCGGCACCACCGAGCGGAACCAGAACCGGCCCTGGTCGTCGGCGGTGAACAGCCCGCGCAGGTTCCCCGGCGGCTGGACGTCGGGCTGCTGCACGTCGTAGAAGCCGTCCTCGTTGGTCTGCCACACGTCCACGCTGGCGCCGGCCAGCGGCTCGCCGTCCGGTCCGGTCACCCGCCCCGACACCAGGCACGGGGTGCCCTTGCGGTCGAGGTTGATGTCCTCGCCCAGCTGCCTCTTCGGCGACTCCACCATGTGGAACGGCCCGAGCACCGTGGACTCGGTGGAGGTGCCGCCGGTCCGATGGTTGATCGTCTCCACCAGCATCGACACGCCCAGGACGTCGGAGAGCAGGATGAACTCCTGCCGCACCTCGTTGCTCATCTGCCCGGTGCGGGTGAGGAAGTCGATCGCGACGCCCCACTCCTCCTCGGTCAGCTCGACGTCCTTGACGAATGCGTGCAGGTGGTGCACCAGCGAGGTCAGCACCTGCTTGAGCCTCGGATCCGGGGTGTTGGCGAAGCTGGCGGCCACGACGTCGGCCGACCTCTCCTCGCTGAACAGCTGCCGTTCGCTCATGCCGTCACCTCGGTGTCCACCAGGAGTTTCCCCCGCGCGGCCCCCTCGGCCATGGGCACGAGGGCGTCCTCCACGGCGTGATCCAGGGGAACGACCTTCTCGACCAGCAGGGAGGCCAGGTCGCGCTGGGCCAGCAGGTCCAGCGCCGCGGGCAGGTTCGTGTCGCACACGTGCGCGACCGTCGTCATCACGTCGATCTCGCGCAGGATCAGGTCGACGGCGTTGAAGGACACCTCCTTCTTGGGCAGGCCGACGAGCAGCACCGTGCCGCCACGACGGGTGAGCCGCTGCACCCGGGACATGCCGTCGGCCAGCCCGCTGGCCTCCACGGTGACATCGGCCAACGCGGGCCCGGTCAGCTCCCGCACGGCCTCCAGGGGGTCGGCTTCCCTGGCGTCGACGGTATGGGTGGCGCCCAGTCGGGTCGCGACCTCCAGGCGGCCGGGGTCCACGTCGACGGCCACCACTGCGCCTGCGCCGGCCGCCACGGCGCCGGCGACGACGAAGGAGCCGATCGCGCCGGCCCCGTGCACCACGACGACGTCCCCCTGCCGGATGCGGCTGCGGTCCACGGCGTGGAAGCCGACGGCGAGGGGCTGGGCCAGAGCGGCGTTGTCGTCGGAGACGTGCGGTGCGATCGGGTGCAGCATCGCGGCCGGCACCGTGATGCGTTCGGTGAGCCCGCCGTCGGCGGACAGGCCGAAGGTCCAGTAGGACGCGCAGAGGTTCGTCTGCCCGCGGCGGCACCAGTCGCAGCGGCCGCACCACACGCCGGCGCCGGCGGCCACGCGGTCGCCGACGGCGAACCGGTCGACGGCGGACCCGGCCTCCTCGACGACACCGATGAACTCGTGCCCGAGGACGACCGGCCCCTGCGCGCCGCTGGCCGGGTGGCGCCGCTGCAGCGGGGTCATCACCGGGCCGGCCGCGAACTCGGTGGCGTCCGTGCCGCACAACCCGGCCCGCACCACCCTGAGCCGCACGTCGCCGGGACCCGGGGCCGGCGGTTCGGGACGCTCCTCGATGCGGGCGTCCCCCGCGGCGTGGAGGACGAGGGCCTTCACCGCGTGCTCCGGTTCTCGATGTGCACCTTGATGTTCTCCCCGGTCTGCCGGGCGGCGGCGTAGGCGTCGGGAGCCTCGTCGAGACCGAACCGGCGGGTCACCATCGGCGCGAGGTCCAGACCGGTGCGGGCGAGGAAGCGCAGCGTCTGCGGCCACACCCCCGGTGAGCCGATGCTGCCGCGGATCTGCAGCTGCTTGGACTGGATCAGACCCAATTGCGCCGGCGCGCTGCGGCCGACGTCGATGCCGATGTTGACCAGCCGCGCGTTGAAGCCGGCCACCTCCAGGGTCGCGGCCATGGCGGCCGGTTGCCCCGAGGCCTCCAGCACCACGTCCGCACCCCGCCCCTGGGTCAGCTCCATGACCGTGTCGAGGAAGCCGTCGGCCGTCGGGTCCACGACCTCCTCGGCACCCAGCTGACGGGCCAGGTCCGCCCGCGCGGCGTTGGGCTCGGCGGCGATGACCCGGGCACCCAGGGTGGAGGCGACGGCCACGCAGCTGAGCCCGATCGGACCGGCGCCGAACACCACGGCCGTGTCGCTGGCGTTGAGGTTGTCCGCCCGCATGGCCGCGAAGTAGGCACAGCTGAACGGCTCGACGAGGGCGGCCTGGGTGTCGGTGAGCTGCTCCGGCACCCGGTGCAGCCACTCCGGCCGCGCGACGAAGTACTCGGCTGCGGCACCGGAGATCGAGAACCCGAAGTGGTCCTCTCCGATGACGCACTCCCCCACCACTCGATCGCCGGGCTTGAAGTCGGTGACGTCGCGGCCGACCTCGACGATCTCCCCGGCCCACTCGTGGCCCGGGATGATCGGGTAGTCGAACGGGATGATGTAACGCCCTTCGAGCAGCTCGAAGTCCGAGTGGCAGATGCCGACCGACCGCGAGGTCACGAGCACCTCGTCCGCCTTGATGGACGGGGTGTCGATCTCCGCGAGCGCCAGCTTGTCGACGTCCTGGAACTGAACGGCCTTCATGGGTTGGTTCCTCTCGGTGAGAGCAGGGATCGGTTGGCGGTTCTGCCACGTCGGCTCAGTGCAGGACCTCGCCCCCGGTGACTGCGGCAACGATGCAGGAGGAGGTCGTCAGCCCCGCCAGCCAGACGGCGGCGGCGCCGAGTTCAACGGGGCGACCCAGACGGCCGCCCGGTATCGCGGCCTCCCGCGCGCCGAGGACCTCTTCGTAGGACGTCCCGGCACTGTCGGCCATGCCTTGGAAGGCATCGACCAACAGGCGTGTCTCGGTGGCCCCCGGGCACAGCAGCCGGAGGCGTGGCGCCGCACCCGCGTCGGCACGGGCCTGCGCCCGTGCCCAGCCCACGAGTGCGAACTTGGACGCGCAGTAGACGCCGTTGTTCGCCTCGCCCACGAGCCCGGCCTGGCTCGCGACCACCACGAAGGCCCCCGAACGCTCTCGCAGCACGGGCGCCACGGCCTCGTACAGCCTGAGCACCGAGACGGTGTTGGCGGTCATCACGAACCGGGTCTGCTCCGCCGAGATGCTGCGGAGGTCCACGGCGCCGGCGACGCCGTGGGCGGCGACCACGCAGTCGATCTGCTCGGTCTCGACCCGCCGGGAGAGCTCGGCCAGGACGTCGTCGTCGGCCAGGTTCCCCACGACGAAGTCCTCGGGTCCGTCGGCCGGTGCACGCAGGTCCTGGCGGAGGACCCCATGACCGCCGTTCTCGAACGCCTCGGCGACGGCAGAGCCGATACCGCCTGCTGCTCCGGTCACCAGGGCCTTCACGAGGTCACCTCCCGCAGGTCGTAGGTGGCGCCCCGCGAGAACGAGCCGGTCGCGCCGGCGAGGTAGTCCCACGTGAGCTGACGGTCGTGGTCCTGGCTTGCGCGGCTGACCACGACGTTGACGGGCCCGATGCCCTGCTGGCGCTCGAGGACGTACGACTGGACGAGCCCTCGAGCGGCTTCGACGAAGCCCTCCAGCGGGGGAACCCCGTCGTGTCCGTCGCCGAACCGCAGGTCCACCACGACCGGGCGCGAGGTGTCCTCGGTGGCCTGGACCAGGTGGCTGACCACGTCCACGACCCCTTGGGTCATGAGGTGGTCCCGGTCGGCCGGCTCGCGCGGTGGCTCCAGCTGCACGGTCACCAGTCGCAGTCCGGCCCCGGTCGTGTCGTCGGAGACCGCGTAGCACGGTGTTGCGTCCGTCTGCATCGTCTCCCCCTCCGTCACTGCCGCGGCCAGCGGAGGGAGCCGCGGCTGATGACGACGTCGGAGAGCGTGGCCAGCACGAGGATCGCGCCCGTGGCCGCCAGCTTGGCTTCGGTCGGGTAGCCGAGGAGGTCCATCCCGTTCGAGATGCTGCCGATGACCAGCGCCCCCAGGAGCGCGGACCAGACGGTGCCGCGACCGCCGAAGAGGCTCGTTCCGCCGATGACCGCGGCAGCGATGGCCTCCAGGAGCAAGCTGCCGCCGCCGGACTGGTTGGAGACGCCCAGGAGCCGGGAGGCAGCGAAGATGCCGCCGAGGGCCGCGAAGAAGCCGGCGGCCGCGAAGCACCACAGCAGCGTCCGGGTGACGGGGATCCCGGCCCGTTGGGCCGCCTCACGGTTCCCGCCCACGGCGTAGATGCGCAGTCCCCACCGGGTCTGGGTCGACAGGTACGAGAGCGAGACCAGCAACGCCATGAGGATGGCCACGACCACCGGGACACCCCGGTAGCTGTTGAGCACGTAGACGGCGACCAGCGTGCCGACCGCCACCATGGCGACCGGCAGCACCAGGTGCATCGGCACGCTCGCGTCGAGCCCGACCCGACGGCGAGCCCGGTACTGGGTCCAGCAGTTCACGCCGTAGCCCACGATGACGGCGAGCGCGAGTGCCCACCCGACGCTCCGGTCGAGGTAGGCGCCCGCGATGAAGCGCAGCGAGCTGTTGGCGAGGCTGATCTGACCCGCATCGGGCAGCAACCACAGGAGGATGCCCCCGAGGGCGAGCGAGCCACCCAGAGTCACGATGAACGACGGGGCCCCGTACCGGACGATGGTCCCTTGCATCAACCCCCAGAGGACCCCGAAGGCGAGCGCGACGACGCAGGCCAGCACGGGGCTCCACCCCTGGTCGGTCGCCAGCCGGCCGGCGATGACGGCGGCAGCCCCGCTGAGCGCCGCGACGGACAGGTCGATCTCCGCCACCAGCAGGACGAGGACCAGCCCGAGCGCCAGCGTCGCCACGACGACCGTCTGCATGACCAGGTTCGTCAGGTTGCGGGGAGAGAGGAACGCGGTTTGCTGGACCCAGAAGAACAGCCAGACCAGCAGGAGGGAGGCCAGCACGGGGACGAGACGCATACGTCCCGACAGGTGCTCGAAGATGTTGAACCGGACGCGGGGGGAAGTGCTCGCCGCGGCGGGCGCGTGGGTCGCCGTCATGACCGACCTCCCGCATTGAAGGCCGAGGCGCCGGTGATCGCGTCGACGATGTCCGAGGAGGAGTACTCACCGCGCCGGAGCTCCGTGACCTTGCGACCGAGGCGGAGGACGACGACGCGGTCCGCGAGCTCCTGGACGTCGTGGAGGTCGTGGGAGATGACCATCACCGCACGACCTTGACCTCTCAGCCTCTCGAGGAGAGCGCGGACCTGCCGCTTCTGCTCGACCCCCAGTGCCGCGGTGGGCTCGTCGAGCAGGATCACCTCCGGGTCGGTGAGCACGCTGCGGCAGATCGCGATGCCCTGCCGCTGCCCGCCGCTGAGCTGCCCCACCGCCACGCCGAGGGAGCGCACCTTGACCCCGAGCTCGCCGAGGACGCCGTGCGCCCGGTGCTCCATGTCCGACCGGCGCAGTCGCCGACCACCGACGGCCGGACCGATCAGCTCGCGGCCGAGGAAGAGGTTCTGGACGGTGTTCAGGTTGTCGCAGAGCGCGAGGTCCTGGTAGACGACCTGGATGCCCGCCGAGGCTGCGTCCTTCGGCCCGTGGAACCGCTGCTCCACGCCGTGGATCCGGATCGAGCCCTCCTCCGGGCTGTAGATGCCCGCCAGCACCTTCGTGAGGGTCGACTTGCCGGCCCCGTTGTCGCCGACCAGAGCCGTGATCTCGCCGGCGCGGAGCGTGAGGTCGATGCCCTCGAGGGCGGTGATCCCGCCGAAGTGCTTGCTGATCCCCTCGCACACCACGACCGGCTCGCCCGCGGTGTCCGCCGCGGCCACCCCGCCCGTCCCGCCGGCGCGCACACCGTGCACCTCTTCGTCAACCACAGAACTCCACCCCCGTCAGCCCGTCGCACAGCTGCTCCTTGGTGTAGAGACCGGCATCGACGACCGTCTGCATGTTCGACGCGTCGATGCTCTCGACGTCGAGATACGCGGTGGGGACCTTCTCGGCGTTGTTGTCGAACTCCCCGTTGACCAGGTCGCCCTCGGGCTCGTTCCCGGTCAGCGCCGCGATGACGAGCTCGGCCGCGGCCTGCCCCTCGACCGGGTAGTTCTTGAAGACCGTGGCCGCTTGCTGTCCCTGGAGGATGAAGCGGAGCGCTTCGAGGTTGGCGTCCTGGCCGCCGTACACGGGGATCTGGCCGGCGAGCCCCTGGCCCTGGAGAGCCGCGATGGCACCGCTCGCCGTCCCGTCGTTCATCGCCATGACGGCGTCCACCTGGTCCTGGGACCTGGTGAGGCACTGCTCCATCAGCTGCTGCGCCTCGGCGGGGTCCCAGCCGGGCGTGTAGTCCTCGCACACCACCTCGACCTGGCCGGAATCGATGAGCGGCTGCAGGATCTCGTTCTGACCCTCCTCGTTGCGGTTGGTGTAGTTGTCACCGCTGTTGCCCTTCAGCCGGGCCAGCCGGATCGGGCCGCCCTCCGTCTGGGGCAGGTGCTCGGCGAAGTACTCACCCTGAGCGACGCCGACCTTGTGCGGGTCGAACATCACCTGGTATGTGACCGGTCCGTCCAGCGCCTCGTGCTCGTAGCTGATGACCGGCACGTTGTCCGCGGCAGCTCGCTGCAGGACCGCCCCGGACAGCGTCGGGTCGGCAGCCGCGAGGACGATCGCCGACGTCCCGGAGCTGAGCGCGGTCTCCGCCTGGGAGACCTGCTCGTCGGCGCTGCCCTCCGCGTTGAGCACCTCGACCTCGACGCCGGGCGCCAGTTCCTGCATCGCCGCCTGGAACGCCGGCGCGTCGTGCTCCGTGAAGCGGGTGGTCGTGGTGTTCGGCAGGAGGAACGTGACAGTGCCGGACAGCTCCTCCGCGGAAGCTGCGCCGCCACCCCCGCCGCTCCCCGTCTCGGGGTCCGTGGAGCACGCGGCCAGCAGCAAGCTGGTGGCAGCGACCGCGATCGCCGTCGAGTGACGGATCTTCATGCGACTTTCCCCTTTGCGATGCGTGTGCGTGAGGGGCACCGGGGCGGTGCGCGAATGGCACGTGAGCGGTGCGCGGAAATGGCACGTGACGGTGCGCGAGGAGCACCTGGCCGGTGCGCGTGGGGCACCTGGCGGAGCTGGGGCGACAGCGCGCGGAGCTGCGGTGATCCGCATCACTGTTAACTGACAGCGTACATCGCTGTGGTGGTGTTCATAACCGCTTCACGAAGTCGATGTGGCTGACGCGACCGGGATGACCCGCTCCACGCGGAGCCGGTCGAACAGGTCCAGGAACGAGCGCTCGCTGTCCTGGACGTCGGGGAAGCCGGCCTCCCGGCTCTTGGCCATGTCGGCGTGGGTCTCGACGGTGCGACCGAGGTCGCTGTCGGTGTGCCACCACGGGGCGAGCCGGTCGACGTCCGGCTCGGTCAGGCCCTCCCGCTCGGCGATCCGCCGCCAGATCTGCGGGGCGTCGGTCATCTGCTCGACCAGCGGCGTGGGATGGCCCGGATAGGGGGCCGGCTCCACCCCGAGCCCCGAGGCCACGACCTCCCACATCCGACGCCAGTGGAAGGTCTCGCCGTTGACCACGTTGAACGCCTCGTTCGCCGCGTTCGGAGACGTGGCAGCCCAGGCCAGGTGCCGGGCCAGCAGCCGGGCGTCGGTGATGTCGGTCGTCCCGTCGTACTGCTCGGGGGACCCCGGGAAGACGAACGGCCGGCCCGTCTCCTTGGCGATGGTGCCGTAGACGGCGAGCGTGACGCCCATGTTCATGGCGTTGCCCAGCGCGTAGCCGATGACGGTGTGCGGCCGGTGCACCGACCAGCGGAAGCCGTACTTCTCGGCCGCGGCGAAGAGGACGTCCTCCTGGTCGTAGTAGAAGTTCTTGTAGTCCAGCCGCGGCTGGCTCTCCCGGAACGGCGGCTTCGCCGGGTTCTGGGCGTACGCCTCGAACGGGCCGAGGTAGTGCTTGAGGCCGGTGACGAGCGCGACGTGCTCGACGGTCCCGACGGCGCCGGTGGCGTCCAGCGTGTGGCGGAGCATGGCCCCGTTGACCTCGATGTTGCGGTCCTCGGTGTCCTGCCGGAGCCACGTGCAGTAGAAGACGTGCGTCGCCCGGACCTGCTCGGCCACGGCGGTGACCGAGGCGGGGTCGAGCGCGTCCCCGGCGACCGGTCGCACCCCGTCGGCCTCGGCGCCCGGGCGGCGGGACATGCCGTGGACCTCCCAGCCGGTGGCGGCCAGGTGCTCAGCGGTGTTGCGGCCGGTCAGGCCGGTGGCGCCGACGACCAGCGCTCTGCGGTTGCTCATCGGATCTCGCTTTCTCCGCCGCTCCCGCCCGGGAGAGGGAGCGGCTCGTCGATGCGGGGAACGGGGCTCAGGGATGGCCGTGGGCGGCGCTCTGGAAGAGCTCGAGCGTCACGCCGTTGGGGTCCCTGAAGTAGGCGAAGGCGCACCCCTCGAGCGGCCCATCGTCGATGGCCAGCGGGGGCGCGAGGAACTCCACGCCCTTGGCCTGCAGGTCCTCGTAGGCCTTCTGCAGGTCCGGGACGTCGATGCACACGTGCGCGCTACCGACATCGGCGTTGGACCGGTCGAAGGTCTCCTGGCGCTCGTTGGCGTAGCAGAGCAGCTCGATGACACAGGGCCCGAAGCGGAGGAACGCGAAGCGCAGGTCGGCGTCCGGGACCCCGACCGCCCGCGACAGCTCGGGGCCCGAGCCGGTCGTGACGAACTCCCGCTGCACGTCGAAGACCCGCTCGTACCACTGGAGCGACTCCTCCAGGTCCCGGACGGTGATCCCGACGTGGTGTACGTCGCCGAACGAGGTCATGGCAGTGCTTCCCTTCTCTCCCGGCTCAGGAGCCGGCGCGGACGAGCACCTTGAGCTCGTCGCCCTGCGGGTCGATGAGCGTGTCGAAGCCCCGGGGCACGACGTCGTCGAGCGGGATCTGGGCCGTGACGGCCTTGGCCACCGGGTACTGGCCCGTGGCGATGAGCCGAATGATCCGCGGCCAGTCGGTGGTGTTCCAGCACCAGCTGCCGTAGAGGGTCAGGTCCTTCTCCGACAGCGCCATCGCGTCGAGGGTGGCCGGCTTGGTGTGCAGGCCGGTCTGCACGATCGACGCCCGCTTGCGGGTCAGGGTGACGCAGCTGGACAGGCCCGGCGTGCTGCCCGAGCACTCCACGGCCAGGTCGACGCCGTCGCCGCCGGTGAGTTCGCCGACGAGGTCGTCCAGCGCGCCGGTGGTGGGGTCGACGACGTGCCCGATGTCGAGTCGCGCGGCCAGCGCGGCCCGGTTCTCGTTCGGCTCGGAGATGATCACCGAGGAGGCGCCGGCGGCGCTGGCGTACATCGCGCTCAGCACGCCGATCGGCCCGGCCCCGGTGACCAGGACGACGTCGCCACCGGTGACCCCGGCCCGCTCCACGCCGTAGGCCGCCACGGCGGCCGGCTCCACGACCGCGCCCTCGAGGTCGGACACCTCGTCGGGCAGCCGGGCGACCTGGTACTCCTTGACGACGGCGAGCTCGGCCATCCCCCCGGTCTCGGCGCTCAGCCCGGTGCAGGCGAACTGCACGCAGAGGTGCCCCTGACCGCGCCGGCAGTACCGGCACCGTCCGCACACGATCGCGGGCATGATCGCCACCCGGTCGCCGGGCCGGACGTCACGGACCGCGGGCCCGACCTCCACCACCCGCGCGGAGAACTCGTGTCCGAGGGTCTGCGGCAGCGTGACGCCGGTCAGCGGGTGCGGGGACGTGGGGGTGACGATCGGTCCGACCGCGTACTCGTGCAGGTCGGTCCCGCAGATGCCGCAGTAGGACGGGGCGATGAGCACGTCGTCGGGCTCGCGGATCTGTGCGTCGGCGACGTCCTCCACGCGGATGTCGCCCTTGCCGTGGTAGCGGGCAGCGCGCACGGGGCTGCTCCCTTCTCGATCGGGGTGGAGTGGTGCGGTGGTCGCCGTCAGTGGGCGACGCCGCGGCGGGTGCCGCGGATCTGGCTGTAGACGACGGCGGCGATGACGATCAGCCCACCCTGGAAGATGTACTGCCACGTCTGGGTGAGGTCGAGGAACGTCGTGGCGTTCAGCAGCTGGACGATCAGGCCCGCCCCGAGGAGGGTCCCGACGAAGCTGCCCCGCCCGCCGAGCAGGCTCGTGCCGCCGATCACGACGGCCGTGATGCTGCTCAGCGTGTAGCCGACCCCCTGGGCCGGGTCGCCGATGCCCAGCTGGGCCAGCAGGATCAGCGCGCCCAGGAAGGTGAACACCGACACCGCCACGTAGGCCAGCACGACGGTCCGGGTGGTGCGGACGCCCAGTCGACGAGCCGCCTCCTCGTCGGAGCCGACGGCGCGCAGCCGCAGTCCCCATCCGCTCCTGCGCAGCAGGAACTCCATG
>DATIMX010000046.1:0-13956 GCA_035474935.1 Geodermatophilus sp.
AGGAAGTCCGGGTGCTCGGGCAGGTCCGCGCCGGGGGTGCGGGGGCTCATCGGGGGACCTCCGTCAGGTCGGGGTAGAGCGGGTGGCGGTCGGCCAGCCGGGTGACGCGCATGCGGAGCTGGGCGAGCAGCTCCTCGCCGACCGAGGGCCGCAGCGCGGCGGCGATCACGTCGGCCACCTCGGCGAAGTCGTCGAGGTCGAAGCCGCGGGCGGCCAGCGCCGGGGTGCCGATGCGCACCCCCGAGCTCACCATCGGCGGGCGGGGGTCGAACGGCACGGCGTTGCGGTTGACGGTGATGCCGATGGAGTGCAGCCGGTCCTCGGCCTGCTTGCCGTCCAGCGGCGACTCACGCAGGTCCACGAGGACGAGGTGGACATCGGTGCCGCCACTGACCACGTCGATGCCGGCCTCGCGGCAGTCGGCGGCCAGCAGGCGCTCGGCGAGGATCCGGGCACCGGCGAGGGTTCGCTCCTGGCGCTCGTGGAAGGCCGGCTCGCCGGCGAGCTTGAAGGCCACCGCCTTGGCGGCGATCACGTGTTCCAGGGGCCCGCCCTGCTGGCCGGGGAACACCGAGGAGTTGAACCTTTTCGCGAGGTCGGCGGTGGCGAGGATGACGCCGCCGCGGGGGCCGCCCAGGGTCTTGTGGGTGGTCGACGTGACCACGTGCGCGTGCGGCACCGGAGAGGGGTGCAGCCCGGCGGCGACGAGGCCGGCGAAGTGCGCCATGTCCACCATGAGGTACGCGCCGACCTCGTCCGCGATCCGCCGGAACTCCGCGAAGTCCAGGTGGCGGGGGTAGGCCGACCAGCCGGCCACGATGAGCTTCGGCCGCCGCTCCAGCGCCAGCTTCTCCACCTCGGCCATGTCGACCCGGTGGTCCTCACGGCCGACGTGGTACGCGGCCACGTCGTAGAGCTTCCCGGAGAAGTTGAGCTTCATCCCGTGGGTCAGGTGGCCCCCGTGGGCCAGGTCGAGTCCCAGGATCGTGTCGCCGGGCTCCAGCAGGGCGGACATCGCCGCGGCGTTGGCCTGCGCACCCGAGTGCGGCTGCACGTTGGCGTACTCCGCGCCGAACAGCGCCTTCAGCCGGTCGATGGCCAGCTGCTCGACGACGTCGACGTGCTCGCAGCCGCCGTAGTAGCGCCGGCCCGGGTAGCCCTCGGCGTACTTGTTGGTCAGGACCGAGCCCTGGGCCTGCATGACGGCCACCGGAGCGAAGTTCTCGCTGGCGATCATCTCCAGCGTGGTCTGCTGCCGGGTCAGCTCGGCGGAGATCGCGTCGAAGACCGCAGGGTCGGTGTCCGCCAGCGATCGGTTGAGAACCCGGTCCGAGATGGCCGGCGCCTGGAGCGCTCCGTCGACCTGGACGACCATGCCGCAGTCCCTTCTGTCATGAGATAAAGCCGAGAACTGGTATATCAGTCGTGCAACACCGTAGGGTGAGCGTCGGGCGGGGTCAAGGGGCGCCGGGAAAGGACCTCCCTGCCCCCAACCGCTCGCAGAAGATCCGTCCTTCCCACCCCTCGTGAACACGAAGCGGTGCCCGGGACGGGGCCACGACCCGTGGAGATCCCGGACGTCCGGTCCGCACATCCCCGAGAGGAGAACCACCATGGCCTACGAGGTGAAGGGCGTCGTCGCCCGCAGCAAGGGAGCCCCGGTCACGGTCGAGACGATCGTCGTCCCCGACCCCGGCCCCGGCGAGGCCGTCATCGACGTGCAGGCGTGCGGGGTCTGCGCCACCGACCTGCACTACCGCGAGGGCAACATCAACGACGAGTACCCGTTCCTGCTCGGCCACGAGGCCGCCGGCGTCGTCTCCGCGGTCGGTGAGGGCGTCACCAACGTCGCGGTCGGGGACTTCGTGATCCTGAACTGGCGGGCGGTCTGCGGGCAGTGCCGGGCCTGTCTCAAGGGCGAGCTGCAGTACTGCTTCGACACCCACAACGCCGCGCAGAAGATGACCCTCACCGACGGCACCGAGCTGTCGCCGGCGCTGGGCATCGGCGCGTTCGCCGAGAAGACCCTGGTGCACTCCGGCCAGTGCACCAAGGTCGACCCCGAGGCCCCGGCCACCGCCGCCGGGCTGCTGGGCTGCGGCGTCATGGCCGGCGTCGGGGCGGCGATCAACACCGGCGGCGTCCGGCGTGGGGAGTCGGTGGCGGTGTTCGGCTGCGGCGGCGTGGGCGATGCCGCGATCGCCGGGGCGAGGCTGGCCGGCGCGACCACGATCATCGCCGTCGACATCGACGACCGGAAGCTGGAGTGGGCCAGGAAGTTCGGCGCCACCCACACCGTCAACTCGCGGGAGACCGACGCGGTCGAGGCGATCAAGTCCCACACCAACGGCTTCGGCGTGGACGTCGCCATCGACGCGGTCGGCCACCCGGCGGTGTTCGAGCAGGCCTTCTACGCCCGCGACCTGGCCGGCCGGGTGGTGCTGGTCGGCGTCCCCGCACCCGACATGCAGATCACGCTGCCGCTGATCGAGGTCTTCGGCCGGGGCGGGGCGATCAAGTCCTCCTGGTACGGCGACTGCCTGCCCTCCCGGGACTTCCCGATGCTGACCGGCCTCTACCGGCAGGGCCGCTTCCCGCTCGAGGACTTCGTCAGCGAGGCCATCGGCCTGGACGACGTCGAGGAGGCCTTCGACAACCTGCGCCGGGGTGAGGTACTGCGCTCGGTCGTGGTGCTGGACAAGTGACCGAGCTCGCGAGCCCACCGATGAGCGCAGCACCGCGGGGAACGGGCACGACGGAGCGCAGGCGAGGAGGACGCGTGACCGCCCGCATCGACAAGACCGTCGTCAGCGGCGTCTTCAGCCTCGACGGGCAGGACTTCGACGTCGACAACAACGTCTGGCTGGTCGGCGTCGACGACGAGGTGCTCGTCATCGACGCAGCCCACCGCTCCGAACCGATCGTCGAGGCGATCGGCGGGCGTCGGGTGACCGCCATCGTGCTGACCCACGGGCACAACGAGCACATCACCGCCGCGGTCACGCTGCGCGAGGCCACCGGGGCGCCGATCTGGATCAACCCCGCCGACCTCATGCTTTGGGAGAGCGTCCATCCGGAGGCCTTTCCCGATCACCCCGTCGGTCACGGCACCCCCTTCCAGGTGGCCGGGACGTTCCTGCACTCGATGCACACCCCGGGCCACAGCCCGGGCAGCACGTCGCTCTACGCACGTGACCTGAACACCGTCTTCACCGGGGACACGCTGTTCTGCGGCGGCCCAGGCGCCACCGGGCGGTCCTACAGCGACGAGCCGACCATCCTGAACTCCATCCGCTCGTGTCTGCTGACCCTGCCCGGGGACACGGTCGTCCGGACCGGCCACGGCGACGACACGACCATCGCCGCGGAGGTGTGCCGTGTCCGTTGAGAGCCCGGGCCGGGCGCCCGGGGGAACAGGGTCACCGCCCACGGTCGGGGGCCGGCCGACGCGGCGGCGATCCCCGGGTGCGCTGGAGCGGGCGTTGCGGGAGGCGAGCTACGAGGTCCTGCCGCTGCGGGGCGCCGAGGACTCGGTCGTCGAGCACGTCCCCCGGACCGTGCCCCTCACCGTGACGGTGACCGAGGCCAAGGGCCTGACGCCGACCATCGAGTTGGCCGAGCGGTTGTGGGGTCACGGGTTCATCGCCACGCCCCACCTGGCCGCCCGCCTGATCCGAGACCGGGCCCACCTGGCCGACATCGTGGCCCGCCTGCGTACCGCCGGGGTGGACGGCGTGTTCGTCATCGGGGGCGATGCCGCTGAGCCCGCGGGGAGGTTCCCCGACGCGCTCTCCCTGCTCGAGGAGCTGGAGACCGTTGGCCACCACTTCCGGGACGTGGGCATCGGCGGCTACCCCGAGGGGCACGGACACATCAGCGCAGAGCTGATCGAGCGCGCCCTCGAGCGGAAGGCCCCGCACGCGACCCACGTCATCACCCAGCTGTGCTTCCACCCCTCGACGACGACGGCATGGGCACGACAGGTCCATCTGCGGGACGTCGACCTGCCGATCCGGATCGGGCTCCCCGGCGCAGTGACCCGCCAGAAGCTGGTGCGCATCTCGGCCGGGCTCGGGCTCGGCCAGTCGGCCCGGTTTCTCGTGAAGCAGCAGAGCATGTTCTGGCGCTTCTTCCTGCCCCACGGCTACCGGCCGGACCGTCTCGTGGAGGGCCTCGCACCCGCCCTCGGCCGGCCCGAGCACAACCTGCAGGGGTTCCACTTCTTCACGTTCAACGAGGTGGCGAGGACGGAGGCGTGGCGGCAGGAGTGGCTGGCCCGGCTGTCCGGGGTGGACCCGAGGTAACCAGGTACGCCGCCGTCGACGAGCCGACGGCACGACCGGGGAGGAGCGGCATGCGCGGGCCCGATGTGAAGCACGGAGGCATCACGCTCCTCGCCTCGCCGGAAGGCGGCCGCCATCCGCCCGGCAACGCCCTGCTGATCAGCGGGACGGACCGCACCGTGCTGGTCGCCCCTCGATCGAGGTCCCCCGACGAGGGGCGGGGCCCCGTCCAGGGGATCGCCGGGAGCCCGGGGAGGGACTGCAACGGCCACCCTCCAGGGTCCCGCCAGGGTCCCGCGCCCAGCCAGCGAGGTGTGGGAGAAGGGTGGTCCTTCTTCAGCGGATGCCGCCGACCGGGACGTCGGCGCGCCCCGGGTCCTCATCGGGATCGCCGAGGCGGGCGGCCCGGACCCCGGTCTCGAGACCCGACCGGGTCGGTGCACCCGGCACCACAGCGGCGGCGTGCTCGGGCAGCACGCCGCCGCTGTGGCGGGCCCGCAGCAGGTAGTACGCCAGCCCGACCAGCGCGATGGCACCGATGAAGACGAAGGCCCCCCACTGCAGGTACCAGTGGTGCGGCTCGGTCGCGTTGTAGACCTCCCGCCGCGGCCAGGCCAGGTTCAGCGCCATACCCCCGCCCCACAGCACCGCCAGGACGTTGACCGGCAGCCCCCAGCGGCCGAGCGAGAAGTACCGCCCGTCGTTGCGCCCACCGGGGACCGGCCAGCGACCCCGCAACCGGCTGAGCAGCATCGGCACGGTGACCAGCAGATAGGCCAGGTAGACCATGATGATCGCGATGCTGGTGAGGACCGTGAAGATCTGCGGCTGGCGGATGTTGATCAGCAGGACCCCGATGGACAGGACCCCGGTGACGACCGCGGGGACGACCGGCGTCTTGCGCCTGGGGTGGACCTTCGCCAGCCGGGAGCTGAACGGCAGGCCGTTGTCGCGCGCCATCGCGAACACCATGCGGATCGTCGCGGTGTGGACCGCCAGGCAGCACACGGTGATGGCGATCATGATGCAGAGCAGGAACACCTTGCCCAGCCCGGTCCCCGCGACCTGGAGCAGCACGTACTGGAGCCCGCCGGTGCTCGACGACAGCTGCGGGTCGTCCAGGTCCTGCACCGCCATGAGGCCGAAGAGGAGGATCAGGCCGCCGAGGAGGAACGACGCGGTGACCGCGCGGACGATGGCCTTCGGGGCGGTGCGCCGCGGGTCGATCGTCTCCTCACCCAGCGAGCTGGCGGTGTCGAAGCCGTACATCACGTACGCCGAGGCCAGCGAGGCGACGAGGAAGGCGCCCAGGTAGCCCAGGTCCCGGCCCTCTCCCATCCCGGCGGTGTCGGTGAGGACCTCGACCGGGCTGCGGGTCATCGCCGCGGCCAGGATCACGATGATCAGGACGGCCGCGACCAGCTCGATGAACACGCCGGCGCTGTTGATCCGCGCCATGAGCTTCACGCCGTAGGCGTTCACCACCGTGGTGAACAGGATGAGGACGCTGCCGAGGATGACGGCGTTGACCGCGAAGTCGTAGGTGCCCGTGCCGTCACCGACGATCTGGAAGCCCGACCACAGCTGGGGCAGCGTGATCTGGTAGGCGAGGACGGTCGCCGAGAGCGTCACGATCGAGGCCGTGAGCATCATCCAGCCGGTCATCCACGAGGTGGTCCGGCTGCCCAGCCGCTTGGTCCAGTTGTAGAGCGACCCCGCCACGGGGTACTTCGCGGCCAGCTCGGCGAAGCACAGCGCCACCATCAGCTGACCGAGGAAGACCATCGGCCAGGACCACAGGTAGGCCGGGCCGCCGGCGCCGTAGCCGAAGTAGAACAGCTGGAAGGTGCCGGTCAGGATCGAGATGTAGCTGACGCCGGCCGCGAAGCTGGAGAACTTGCCGATGCTGCGGTCGAGCTCCTGCTTGTAGCCGAACTCGGCGAGGTGGGAGTCGCCGTCCTGCGTGGAGTGCGCGCTCATGGGCGTCCGTCCGGTTGGGGGTTGGGGATGGGGTCAGCCCTTGAACCAGCGAGCTGGCGCAGGTGCGGTGTTGTGCCAGATGTGCTTGGCCTCGCGGTACTCGGCGAGGCCCGACGGCCCGAGCTCGCGCCCGTTGCCCGACCGTCCGAACCCGCCCCACTCCGCCTGCGGCAGGTAGGGGCCGAAGTCGTTGATCCAGACCGTCCCGTGCCGGAGGGCTCGGGCGACCCGCTCGGCCCGGGCGGTGTCGGCGGTCCAGACCGCCCCGGCGAGCCCGTAGTCGGTGTCGTTGCCGAGCGCGATCGCCTCCGCCTCCGTGGTGAACCGCTCCACGGTGAGGACGGGGCCGAAGGACTCCTCCTGCACGATCCGCATGTTCCGGCGGCAGTCGGCGAACACCGTCGGCAGGTAGAAGAACCCACCGGCGAGCTCCGGCTCCTCGGGACGGCGGCCACCGGTGACCAGCCGGGCGCCCTCACGGATCCCGGCCGCGACGTACTCCTCCACGCCCGCCCGGTGCTGCTCGGAGACCAGGGGGCCGCTCTCCGTCGCCGGGTCGAACCCGTTGCCGAGGCGGATGCGCTGGGCGCGCTCGGCCACGGCCGCGACGAACTCGTCGTGGATCTCGTCCTGCACGATGAGCCGGGTGCCGGCGGAGCACACCTGGCCGGCGTGCAGGAAGACCGCCGTCAGGGCGTTGTCGACTGCGGTGTCGAGGTCGACGTCGGCGAAGACGATGTTGGGGTTCTTGCCGCCCAGCTCGACGGTCACCTTCTTCACCGTCTCGGCCGCCGCCCGCAGGATCGACTGCCCGGTGCTGAGGCCACCGGTGAACGACACCAGGTCCACGTCGGGGTGCTCCACCATCGCCGCCCCCACCTCCCGGCCCCCGAGGACGAGGTTGACCACGCCCGCCTGGGCGCCGGCCTCCTCCAGGAGCTCGGTGAGCCGGATGGTGGTCAGCGGCGTGACCTCGCTGGGCTTCACGACGATCGTGTTGCCGGCCGCGAGCGCCGGTGCGACCTTCCAGGACACCTGCAGGAGCGGGTAGTTCCACGGCGTGATGAGCGAGCAGACGCCCACGGGCTCGTAGACGACGCGGCTGACGACGTCGGGGCGGCCGGCGTCGACCAGGCGGCCGGGGTCCTCGTCCGCGAGGTCCGCGTAGTAGCGGAACACCGCGGCCACGTCGTCGACGTCCTGGCGGCTCTCGCCGACGGTCTTGCCGGTGTCCAGGGTCTCCAGCCGGGCGATGTCCTCCCGGTCCCGCACCAGGAGGTCGGCGACGCGGCGCAGCAGGGCGCCGCGCTCGGCCGCCGGCGTGCCCGACCACTCCCCCCCGTCGAAGGCCGCCCGGGCGGCACCGACGGCGGCGGCGACGTCCTCGACGGTCGCCTCGTCGACCTTCGCGACGACGCTCTGGTCGAACGGGTTGACGACCTCGCGCTGGTCCGACGAGGACCCCGGCCGCCAGGTGCCGCCGATGAAGAGGTTGGCCATGACACTCCCTACCTGTCGCGGTGTGTGCGACCGTCGTGGTCCGGGACAGCTGGCGGGACGTCCCGGCCCGCGTCGAGGTCTCGTCGAAACGGTTCCCGCAGTGCCACCAGCCTGGCCGATCGCCGGTCACGGCGAGGAACCGGGGATGACGACCTCCTCCGTGAGGTGCCCGGTCCGGGGTGGTGGCCGACCGGCGAGCGGCCACGTGCGCTCGGGACCCGCTCCCGGGGTGACCGCGCGGATCGACGGCTGACCGGGCGGCGTCGTGCGGGGTGCCGTCACCGCAGGGCGCACCAGGTCGTTGCCACCTGCTGCCGCCGCGAGGACCCTGGGCGCCGCGGCGATGCCGCAGGAGCACCGCCGTCCTGGAACAGCTGCGTCCTGGAGAGGAACGGCGCCGTGTACGCACGCTCGACCACCATCCGTGGCAACCCGCAGTCGATGGACGCGGGGATCGACTTCGTCCGCGACGAGTTGATGCCCGCCGTCCGCGGCATGGACGGCTGCGTCGGGCTGTCCCTGCTCGCCGACCGGGACTCCGGGATGTGCATCGTCACGACGTCATGGCGCGACCGGGAGACGATGCAGGCCAGCGCCGAGGGGGTGCGGTCGATGCGGGAGCGGGCGGTGCAGGTCTTCGGCGGCGAGTACGAGGTGCAGGAGTGGGAGGTGTCGGCCATGCACCGCCGGCACGAGGCCCACCACGGCGCCTGCGCCCGCGTGACGTGGATCCGCGGCGAGCCCGATGGCATGGAGCACGCCATCGACGCCTTCCGGATGAGCCTCATGCCGCGACTCGACGACCTCGCCGGCTTCTGCAGCGTCAGCCTCATGACCCACCCGGCCGAGGGCATGGCCGTCTCGGCGGTCACCTACGACAGCCGGGAGGACATGGTCGAGAACCGCGAGAGCGCCCGCGCGCTGCGCGACGAGTTCGTGACCAGGATGGGCCTGGCCGTCACCGACGTCCGGGAGTTCGATCTGGTCCTCGCCCACCTGCGGGTACCCGAGACCGCCTGAAGGACCCCGTCCTCCCCGCCCTCCGCCAGCTCAGGGCGATGCCCTGGACGAAGCTGAGTGGCGGAGCCGGCCGGGACCGCCCCGGCCGGCCCGCCGGGAGAGGAGAGAGCACGTGTACGCACGCACCACCACCGTCCACGGCGACCCGACGGCCATCGACGAGGGCATCGCCTTCCTGCGGGACCGGGTCATGCCCGCCGTCGAGGGACTGCCCGGCTACGTGGGCCTGTCGATGCTCGCCGACCGCGACTCCGGGCGCTGCATCGCCACCACGTCCTGGAAGGACGAGGCCGCCATGGCCGGCACCGGCGAGCAGTTGCGGCCGCTGCGGGCCCGCTTCGCCGAGGTCCTCGGCGGGTCGGTGGAGCTGCACTCGTGGGAGATCGCCGTCGTGCACCGGGTGCACGAGGCGCCCGACGGGGCGTGCACCCGGGTCACCTGGACCCGGACCGACCCCAACCGGATGGCGCAGGCCCTCGACGCCTACCGGACGGGACTGCTGCCGCGGCTCGAGGAGCTCGACGGCTTCTGCAGCGCCAGCCTGCTCGTCGACCCCCGGGAGGGCCGGGCCGCCGGCTCGGTCACCTACGCCGACCGCCTGACGCTGGAGCGCTCCCGGACCGACGCCACAGCCGCCGACGAGGAGTTCGCCGCCGCCGTGGACAGCGAGATCACCGAGGTCGCCGAGTTCGAGCTCGTCCTCGCCCACCTGCGGGTCCCCGAGACCGGGTGAGCACGACGGGCGCGCGGACCCGCTCGGTCGGGTGTCGGATCCGGGTCTCGCCCGCCTGAGGTCTCCTCCTGCGACCTCTCCCGCTGCTCCCAGGAGTGAGCAGCGGGAGAGGTCCCAGGAGCCGCGTCCCCTCTCACACCACCCGGGTCAGCGCCGGCCAGAGCCCGTCGCCGCCCTGGGCGAGCAGGCCCACGCCCAGCACCTGCGACCAGGTCAGCTCGGAGCCGGCCTCGTCGCGCCAGGACCACAGCCGCCGGGTGAGGTGGTGCAGCCGGTACTCCTGGGTGAACCCGATCGCGCCGTGCACCTGGTGGGCGAGCCGGGCCACGACCTCCACCGCCGCACCGGCGCGCACCTTCGCCGCTGCCGCGGCCAGGACGACGTCCCGGGTGGGCGGGGCAGTGGCGCCGTCGAGGGTCTGGACGGCGGCGTCGACCAGTGCGGTCACCGCGGTGACCTCGCCGGCCATCTGCGCCAGCTCCATCTGCACGGCCTGGAACCTGCCCAGCGGCCGGCCGAACTGGTGCCGCTCCCCGGCGTACTGCACGGTCCAGGCCAGCACCTGCTCCAGCGCCGCCGCCAGCTGCACCGCCCGCGCCAGCGCATAGCGGGCCCGCACCTCGCCGGCCTGCGCGGGGGTCAGCAGCGCGCCGGACGCCGCGGTGCCCCCGAACACCAGCGACCCGCGCGGCTCCCCGGCCAGGTTGCGTGCGTCGCTGGTCGCCAGCCCCTCGGCGTCCACCAGCGCGAGCACCGCGCCCTCGATGCCCTCGGGCGGCTGCGCCAGGACGGCGACGTGCTCCGCGACCCCCGCCCACGCGACGTCGGTCGCGGTGCCGGTCAGCGTCCAGCGCCCCGGCCCGTCGCCGTCGTCCGACGGCTCGGCGTGCACCGCGCCGGCGACCGCCAGCGTCAGCGGCTGCGCCGGATCGGGCAGGTCGAGGTCGGCGGTCAGCAGCGCGGGTCCCGCGGCCAGCAGCTGTTCGGCCACCGGCACCGCCCCCGCGCCGGCGGCCAGGGTGCGGACGACGGCCACCGCGTCGGCCAGCTCACCGCCGGAACCGCCGGCCTCCTCCGGCAGCCCCACCCCGGTCAGCCCGGCCTCGGCCAGGTCGGCCCACAGCCCGGCGTCCCACGCGGTGTCCGCGGTGAGGACGAACGGCTCGTGGCCGGCGAGGATGTCCCGGACGGTCTCGACCACCAGGTCCTGGTCGCTCATCGCACTACCCCCGGCTCGACTCCGGCCTCGTTCCGCTCCTCGGTCGCTGTCCCCCGCAAGCGGGAGGTGCCCCCAGCCCGCAGCGATGCTCGCTCGGCCGTCGTCATCGCAGCCCCAGCCCGCGCGCCACGATCCCCCGCAGGATCTCGTTGGTCCCGCCCCGCAGCGTGTAGCCCGGCGCGTGCAGCTGCGCCTCGGCCAGCGCCCGCCCCAGCGGGTCCGGCGCGTCCAGCGACGGCGTCACCTCGACCACCCGCCGGATCTCGTCGGCCACGTCGGCCTCGAACGTCGTCCCCACGTCCTTGACCAGCGCCGCCGGGATGTCGGGCAGCTCGCCGCGGTCCAGCGCCGCCGCGATCCGCAGCGACAGCTGGCGCAGCGCCAGCAGCCGCGCCGAGAGCCGGCCCAGGGTGGCCAGCTGCGCGCGGTCGCCGGTGTCGCAGGCGCGCCGGCCGAACTCCGCGAGCAGCGGGTAGGTCGACAGGAACCGCTCCGGCCCGGACCGCTCGAAGGCCAGCTCCGCGGTCACCTGGTGCCAGCCGGCGCCCTCCTCCCCGAGCAGCATGTCGCCGGGGACGACGACGTCGTCGAACACCACCTCGTTGAAGTGGTGGCCACCGTCGAGGATGCGGATCGGGTTGATGCCGATGCCCGGCAGCGACAGGTCGACCAGCAGCTGGGTCAGGCCCTGGTGCTTGCCGCGCGGCCCCTCCCCGGGCGGGCCGGTGCGCACCAGCACGATCGCGTAGTGCGAGTGGTGGGCGTTGCTCGTCCACACCTTGGCGCCGTTGACCACCCAGTCCCCGTCGCCGTTGCGCGCGGCGCGGGTGCGGATGGAGGCGAGGTCGGAGCCGGAGTCCGGCTCGCTCATGCCGATGACGAAGTAGCACTCCCCCGCCGCGATCCGCGGCAGGATCGCCTGCCGCTGCGCCTCGGTGCCGTAGCGCAGCAGGTTCGGCCCGGACTGCCGGTCGGCGATCCAGTGCGCCGCCACCGGCGCGCCGGCGGCGAGCAGCTCCTCGGTCACCGCGTAGCGCTCCATCGCCGAGCGCTCGTGCCCGCCGTACTCCTTCGGCCAGGTCATCCCCAGCCAGCCGCGCTCGCCCAGCTTGCGGGAGAACGCCGGGTCGACACCGGACAACCACGTGTCGACGTGCGTGGTGAAGGTACCCGCGGCCAGCTCCTCGGCCAGGAACTCCCGCACCTGGGTGCGGACCTCCTCGGCGGCCTCGGACGGCGGCGCGGGCGCCAGGGTCAACGAGCTGCTCATGCGGTGCGACTCCCCACGTCGGTGTGGCTGTGCCCCCCTGGTTGTACAGGGCGGCGGCGTGGGCAGCGCGCCGGCGTCCGGGTGCCCCGGTCAGCCGGGGGACGCCGGCGGGGGGACGTCGGGCGGGTCGCCGTCGTCCTCCTCGCCCTCGTCCGGCTCGCCCTCCTCGGGACCCCGGGTGAGCTGGCGCAGCTCGGCGACGACGTCCCCGGCCACGGTCGCCAGCGAGGTCACCGCGCCGGACACCAGCCGGCGCACCCCCGGGCCGTCGAGACCGAGCAGCGCGCCGAAGCCGGCCGCGACGTCCACCCCGGGGAGGGCACCGGGCGCACCCCCTGGCCGCACCTGGCCGTCGGCCAGCTCCGGCGACCACCGCATCGCGTCGCCGGACATCGTGATGTCGCCGGTGGCCCCGTCGATCGACTCGGTCACCGGGTTGGGTCGACGCTCCATGGCCGCCTCCCGCGCCGCACGTGCCCTGCACCGATGGTGGCCCGCCGGAGCAGCCTCCGCCAGGGCCGTCGGGGTCAGGGGCAGCGGGTGATGGCCAGCAGGGCCACGTCGTCGGCGCGCACCCCGCCCGCCAGCTCGGCCAGCAACCGGTCGCACAGCTCGTCGGGGTCGGTCGTGTCGGCCCGCACCGCCGCCTCCCGCAGTGCGGCCAGGCCCCGGTCGAGGTCGGACTCCCGGCTCTCCACCAGCCCGTCGGTGTAGAGCAGCAGCGTCGCCCCCGGGGCGAGCACCCCCGCCCACTCCACCGCGGGGCCCGGCGCCGCGGGCGCACCGAGCATCCGGCTGGGTCGCACGTCGAGCAGCTCCGCCGTCCCGCCGGCGACCAGCAGCGGCGCCAGGTGCCCGGCGGAGGCGATCCGCAGCCGGCCGCTGCCCGGGTCGAGCACCGCGAACAGGGCGGTGGCCATGAGCTGCAGGCCCAGCAGCGACCAGCCCGCCTGCAGCCGGTCGATGAGCGCGCTCGGCGGCGGCCGGTCGGCCAGCAGCGCCCGGTAGACGCTGCGCAGCTGGCCCATCACCGCCGCGGCGCGGATGTCGTGCCCGACGACGTCCCCCACCGCCAGCGCCACCTGCCCGCCCGGCAGGGGGACGACGTCGTAGAAGTCGCCGCCCACCTCGGCACCACGGCTGGCCGGCAGGTACCGGACGGCGACCGCCAGCCCGGGCACCGGCGGCGGCGCCGGCGGCAGCAGGTTGGCCTGCAGCGTGTGCGACGTCCGGGTCTCCAGCTCCAGGCGCTGCGCCTTGTCCACCACCTGCGACACCTGCAGCGCCAACTGCTCGGCCACCTCCACGTCGGCCGGCGTGAACGCCCCGCGCCGCCGGTCGCTGCCCAGGCTGAGGACGCCGAGGACCCGCCCGTCGGCCAGCAGCACCCGGTGGACGCTGCGCAGCTGCCCCATCACCGCCGCAGCCGTGATGTCGTGCCCGACGACGTCGCCGACGGCCAGCGCCACGCCGCCGTCGGCCGGCAGCGGCACCACGTCGTAGAAGTCGCCGCCCACGTCGGCGCCCTGGCTGGCCGCCACGTAGCGGACGGCGACCGCCAGCCCCGGCACCGGCGGCGGGGCCGGCGGCAGCAGGTTGGCCTGCAGGGTGTGCGAGGTCCGCGTCTCCAGCTCGAAGCGTTGCGCCTTGTCGACGACCTGGGACACCTGCAGGGCCAGCTGCTCGGCGACCTCGACGTCGGCAGGGGTGAACGGCCCGCGGCGCCGGTCGGCGCCCAGGGTGAGCACCCCCAGCGCGCGCCCCTCCGCCATCAGCGGCACGCAGACGATGTTGACCAGCTCGAGCTCGCGGGCGAGCTGGAGGTGCCGCTCATCGGAGGCGATCTCGGCCAGCCACCGGTCGGTCACCTCGCGGATCCACACGGTCCGGCCCTGCTCCATCGCCCGCGCGCCCGGGTGCCCCGGTCTGCGGAGCGGCAGCTGCCGCTCCT
>DATIMX010000047.1:0-7814 GCA_035474935.1 Geodermatophilus sp.
CGCCTCGGCCTCCTCCGGACGGGACGGCGAGCGGTAGGTGCCGCGGTCCATCTCGTAGGCGGTGGCCAGGATGCTGGCGCGGTACTCGCGGATCTCCACGAGCACCTCCTCCACGCTCTCCGAGACGACGTACTTGGTGCCGTCGACGAGGAACACGACGGTGTCGGGGTGGCCCTCGACCCGTTCGACGAGGTCGGGGTTGAGCGCGAACCGCTCTCCGTTCAGGCGCGTCACACGGATCACGGGAGGTCCTCTTGCTCGATCGGGGAGGGGATGACGGCCACCGCTCGTGCAGGCTGCCGGTCTGCAGTTGTCTTCGGCCCGGCGCGGGTGCGCCTTGAGCCGAACAGGGCGCCTCACCCCGCGGGTGAGGCGGGTGACCTGCGGGGATCCCGGGACGCACGGACGACGGCGGCCCGGCCCCTCGCGGACGAGGGACCGGGCCGTGGTGACGTGCTGGCGGGCGGCCCTCCTGCAGGGGCCCGCCGCGAGCCTGCGAGCGGTGGGGGGCAGGAGGGTCCTTGATTACCGCTTCAGGTTGACCAGGTCCTGCAGGACCTCGTCGGAGCTGGTGATGACGCGGCTGTTCGCCTGGAACCCGCGCTGGGCGACGATCAGCCCGGTGAACTCCTCGGCCAGGTCGACGTTGGACATCTCCAGCGCGCCGGCGATGAGGGAGCCGCGGCCGCCACCGGCGGGCTCGCCGATGGCCGGCTGGCCGGAGTTGTCGCCGACCCGGAAGGAGCTGTTGCCTGCCTTCGCCAGGCCGGCGGGGTTGGCGAAGGTGGCCAGGGCCAGCTTGCCGATCGGCTCGCGCAGGTTGTTGGAGTAGACGCCCATGATCGTGCCGTCGCCGCTGAGCGAGATCGACTGCAGGCTGCCCATCGCGTTGCCGTCCACCCGCGCCGGCGTCAGCCCGGACGGGCCGCCGAACTGGCGCAGGTCGGCCAGGTCGATGGTGATCTGGCCGGGCCAGCTGCCGGCCATGGAGGCGTCCGGCGTGATCTGGAAGGTCCGCGCGGCGGGCGGCAGGGTGCCCGCGACCGGGTCGAACGCCAGCGGGCCGGCGGTGCTGGCGAGGACGTTCTCGTCCTCGTCCCGGGCGACGACGCTCCAGGTGTTGTCGCCGGTCTTGGTGAACGACAGGCTGATCTGGTGCGCCGTCCCCAGGGCGTCGTACATGGTCATCTGGGTCTGCACGCCGGTGTTGTCGGCCGCCGCGCTGGAGAGGTTGCCCACCACCGCGCCGGTGTTGGTCTCGGTGGGCTGCATGACGTCCCCGAACGGGACGGTGAGGTTGCGGATCGGGCCGTTGGCGTCGACGACGCCGTCGTTCGCCATCCAGCCCTGCAGCAGGGCGCCGTCCGGGGTGACCAGGTTGCCCGAGGCGTCGTAGCTGAACGACCCGGCGCGGGTGTAGAGCTGCTCGTTGCCGGCCTGGGTGATGAAGAAGCCGTCGCCGCTGATCATGAAGTCGGTCGAGCGGCCGGTGTTCTGGGCCGAGCCCTGCTCGAAGTTCGTGGTGATGCCGGCGACCTTCACGCCGAGGCCGACCTGGGCCGGGTTGGTGCCACCGGCCTGCGCCGTGGGCGCCGAGCCGTTGCGCATGACCTGGGACAGCGTGTCCTCGAAGACCGTCGTGCTGCTCTTGTAGCCGACGGTGTTGACGTTGGCGATGTTGTTGCCGGTGACGTCGAGCTTGGTCTGGTGGGCGCGCAGACCGGCGATCGCGGAGTTCATGGAACGCAGCACGGGGATGCTCCTCGGGTGGGGTGGGCGGCCGGGGTCCGGCCTGGGGGAGGGGTCGGGGGCGCGTCAGCGCGTGCCGGGCAGCGAGACCTCGGTGAGCCGGCCCATCGGGACGTCGACGCCGTCGACGACCGCGCTGGGCTCGTCGCCGGTGATCTTCACCGAGCCGACGGTGCCGGTCTTGGTGCTGCCGTCCTCGCCGGTGTAGCTCACCGTGTGCCCGACGAGGGCGCCGGCGGAGAGCGAGCGCTGCAGCGCCACGAGGGAGGCGTTCTGCGCGGCGATCTCCTCGAGCTTCTCCACCTGGGTGAACGTCGCGGTCTGCGACATGAACTCGGTGGTGCTCGCCGGGCTGTTCGGGTCCTGGTAGCGCATCTGGGCGACCAGCAGCTGCAGGAAGACGTCCTTGCCCATCTGGTCGGTGCGGGTCACCGTGCTGGTGGCCGGGGTGGTGGCGGCGCCGCCCACCCCGGCAACGGGACTGGTCATCGGTCGGTCGCTCCTCTCAGACCCGGACGTCCAGGCCGGACGACGGGATGGCGGTGGTCCCGGGGGCGGGGCGGCCCGGGTCGGTCTCGGCGCCGCGCAGCCACGGCCGGCCGCGGCCGTCGGGCTGCCCCTGCTGGCCGGCCCGGTCACCGGCGGCGTGCTGCTGGGCCGAGGCCCACGACGCTCCGGCGTCCCGGTCGACCGAGGCGTTGGTGCAGGTCAGGCCGGCGCTGGCCAGGTCGCGGCGCAGGTCGGGCAGGGCGTCGAGCAGCGCGGCGCGGCCGGCCTCGGTGGCGCTCTTCAGCGCGAGGTCGACCGAGCCCTGGCTCAGGGTCACCTGGACCTCGACCGGCCCGAGGGTCTCGGGGGTGAGCACCAGGGTCATGGTGTGCGTGCCGTCCGGGGCGGAGCGGAGGACGGCGACGTGCTGCGCGACCTGACCGGCGACCGGCGGTGCCGCAGGGGCGGCCGGCTCGGCGGTGGGAACCGGCGTCGCCGCGGGGACAGCGGGGGCGGGCACCGCGGCGGTCGGCGCAGCGGGAGGGGCCGGGGCGGCCGCCGGGGTGTCCTGGTCGGGGGTCGAGCCAGGATCGGTGCCCGCGCCCTCGGCCGGCGCCGGGGCGGCGGCCGGCTGGGGGAGCGGGACGACGGTCTCCGGGGCCACGAGCTCCGGCGCCGTCGGGGTCCCGGGGGCGTCCGCAGCGGCGAGCACGACGGTGAGCCCGGGGAGCGGGTCGGCCGTGGCGGTCGCCGGGGTCGGCCCGGGAGCGGCGGGCAGGACGGCGTCGGCTGCCGGCGCGTCCGGGACGGGGACCGCACCGGCCGGGAGGCCGGTCGGGGCGGGTGCGGGCACGTCGGCGGGCGGTACCGCCGCGGGGACGCCGTCCGGGACGACCGGCGGCGCGACCACGGTGCCGGCCGTGACGGTGTCGGCCGCCGGGACGACCGCGGAGCCGACGGTCGCGTGGTCGGCGGCGGCCGCCGGTGCGGGCGCGCCCGGTCCGATGCCGGTGAGCAGCGCCCACAGGCCGGGGGGCATGCCGGCGCCGGAGACGGCGGGCTGCCCGGCGACGGGCTGCTCGGTGGCGGGCTGCTCGCCGTCCGTGGCCTCGGCGGCCGGCTCGGCGGGTGCGCCGTCGGTCTCCGCGGCGCGCTCGCGGCCGCGGGGGCCGTCCTGCCCGCCCGACACCGCGTCGCCCCGGACGCCCTCCAGGGCGCTGGCGAAGCGCTCGGCCCCGCCGTGAGTGTCGGTCGTGGCCGGGCTCGCGGTGGCCGGCGCGGGCGCCGGTGCGGCCGTCACCAAGGGCGTCGTCATCGGAGGGCCTCTGCCTTGCTCATCACGCTGCGCACGTAGTCCTGGGTCTCGGAGTAGGGCGGGATGCCGCCGTAGCGGCGGACGGTGCCGGGCCCGGCGTTGTAGGCGGCCAGGCCCAGCTCGGTGGAGCCGAACTGCCGCGTCAGGTCGGCGAGGTAGCGGGCCGCGCCGTCGACGGCCGAGGCCGGGTCGAACGGGTCGACGCCCAGGCCGCGGGCGGTGCCGGGCATGAACTGCATGAGGCCCTGGGCGCCGGCGGGGGAGACCGCCGAGGCGTCGAAGCCGGACTCCCGCTGTGCGACCGCGGCGAGCAGGGCCGGGTCGACGCCGTGCCGGCTGCCGGCCCGGGTGAACAGGTCGGCGTACGGGACGCCGGACAGCGACGCGGTCGACGACGCGCCTGCGACGGCGGGAGCGGCCGACTCGGCCGGCAGCACGCGGCGGATCACCGAGGGGTTCCCGACGTCCTGCACCTTGACGACCTCGCCCTCCTGCGGGGCGGCGATCATCTTGCCGTCGCCGACGTAGATGCCGACGTGGTCGATCCCGGGGCGGCCGGGCGAGTAGTCGAAGAAGACCAGGTCGCCGGGGCGGGCGTCGGCCAGCGAGGCGACGGCGGTGCCGGCGGTGGCCTGCTGCGAGGAGGTGCGCGGCAGGTCGATGCCGAGGTTGCCGTACACGAGCTTGGTGAAGCCGGAGCAGTCCAGGCCCTTGGCCGGGTCGGTGCCGCCCCACAGGTAGGGGACGCCGAGGTACTTGCGCGCCTCGGTGACGACGGCGCTCTCCGAGGCGCTGCCGGCGGACCCGGTGGTCGTCGCGGCGGCGGCGGTGGTGCCGGTGAGCCCGGCGGCGGTGGCGGCCGCGGTCCAGTCGGCGGAGGCCGCCGGACGGGGCGCGACGAGGAAGCGGGCCTGGATCTCGCTGATCCGGGACTGCACCGCGGTCAGTCCGTCCACGCCGCCTCCCCGTCGGTGCGGGGGCGGCGGCCGGTGCGGCCGGTGACGAGGTCGTCCACGGTCCTCTCCTCGGCAGCCTGCTCGGCCAGTCGCACCGCCTGGAGGTGTCGTTCTCGCAGCCGTTCGAGGCCCTTGGTGCGCTGGGCGGCCGCCGTCCAGGCCACGCGGACCAGCTCGGCCTGCTCGGCCGAGGCGGTCGCGAGCGCCCGGGCCGCGGCGGCGTCCTCGGCGGCCAGCCGGCCGAGCACCATGGCGGCGGCGAAGGCGCCGGGGGAGACCGGCCCCGTGGGCAGCACCGCGGCGACCGCGGCCTCGGCCTCGGTGGCGCGGCGGTCAGCGTCGGCGGCGGCACGCGCGGCCTCGGCCGCGGCGAGCGCGGCCGCCCGCTCCTCGGTGCGGCGCAGCTCGAGGACCGGCTGCAGCCGGAAAGCGGCCCGCTTCACGCGGCGCGCACGATGCGGTTGAGCCACGCCCACGAGTCGCCGGCCGGCGTGAGCTCACCGGTCGGCTGCTGCAGGAACGCCTCGATCTGCGGCGCCAGCTGGCGGGCGCGGTCGACCAGCGGGTCGGTGCCGGCCTGGTAGGCGCCGATCTCGATGAGCTCCTTGACGTCGCGCAGCGCGCCCATGAGCCGGCGCACCTCGCGCGCGTCGGCCATCTGCGCCGGCGGGACCACGGCGGTGGCCACGCGGGAGATCGACTCGAGCACGTCGATCGCCGGGAAGTGGCCGGCGGTCGCGAGCTTGCGGGTGAGCACCACGTGCCCGTCGAGGATGGAGCGGGCGGTGTCGGCGATCGGCTCGTTGTGGTCGTCGCCGTCCACCAGCACGGTGTAGAGGCCGGTGATCGAGCCGACCGACGCCGTCCCGGCCTTCTCCAGCAGCTTGGGCATCATCGCGAAGACGCTCGGCGGGTAGCCGCGGGTCGCCGGGGGCTCGCCCGCCGACAGGCCGACCTCGCGCTGGGCCATCGCGGTGCGGGTGATCGAGTCCATCATCAGCAGCACGTCGCGGCCCTGGTCGCGGAAGCCCTCGGCGATGCGGGTGGCGACGAACGCCGCCTTCAGCCGCACGAGCGGCGGCTCGTCGGAGGTCGCGACGACGACGACGGTGCGCGCCATGCCCTCCTCCCCGAGGTTCTCCTCGAGGAACTCGCGCACCTCGCGGCCACGCTCGCCGATCAGGCCGATGACCCGGACGTCGGCGTCGGTGCCGCGGGTGATCTGGGCCAGCAGCGTCGACTTGCCCACGCCGGAGCCGGCGAAGATGCCCAGCCGCTGGCCCTTGCCCAGGGGCACCATCGTGTCCAGCACCCGGACGCCGGAGGTCAGCGGCTCCTCGACGCGGGTGCGCGCCAGGGCGTGCGGGGTCTCGCTGGCCAGGTCGACCCACTCCAGGGACTGGTCCAGCGGCGGGCCGCCGTCCACCGGCCGGCCGAGGCCGTCGAGCACCCGGCCCAGCAACGCCTCGCCGACCGGCACCTGCAGCGGCATGCCCGTGGCGCGCACCCGCGCGCCGGCGTGCACGCCGGAGAGCTCGCCCAGCGGCATGCAGGTCAGCCGCTCGCGGGAGACGGCGACCACCTCGGCGAGCAGGCCACCGCGCGGCGACGGGTTGATCTCCACCAGGTCGCCGACGGCGGCGACGACGCCCTCGACGGAGAGGGTCAGGCCCATCGCGCCGACGACCGAGCCGGTCACGAGCGGGCGGGCCGCTGCACGGGCACGGTCCAGCAGGCCCAGCGTCACGGCGCCAGCACCGCCCGCACCCGCTCGAGCGCGGCGCCCAGCTGGGCGTCGACGCGGGTGGGACCGGTCTCGGCGACGGCGCCCGCCCGCTCGACGGAGAGGTCGCCGACCACCCGCACCGTGTCCGGCAGCTCGGCCAGCGCCTCGGCGGGCAGCTCGGCGAGGTCGTCGGGGTGCAGCCGGACGACGGTGGGCGCGTCGGCCGGGCACAGCGTCAGCGCCCGGCGGACGGCGTCCACCACGGGGGAGTCGGCGAGCGCGAGCTCGCGGCACAGCACGTCCTCGACCAGGGTCAGCACGATGGTGATCACCGAGTCGCGCACGTCCTCGGCGACCGGCAGGGCGGCCTGCTCCAGCTGGGTGACCGCCGCGCCGAGCGCCGCGGTGGCCGAGACCATCCGCCGCTCCCAGCGGGCCTGGACCTCGGCCAGCCGCGCCTCGGCGGCCCGCTCCGCCTCGGCGACCACGGCCTCGGCGGCCGTGCAGCCCTCGGCGTGGCCGGCGGCGTACCCCTCCTGGCGGGCGTGCTCGCGCAGCCGGGCCAGCTCCTCGGCGTAGACGTCGCCGAGCCGGAACGACGTCCGACCGGGCACCGGCACGTCGGCCGCCCGGCGCACCGTCGTCCGCCGCTCGCCGGTCGGCTGCGGCGGGACCGGCACCGCGCGGGTGTACGGCGCACGGGGTGCGGCCTGCGCGGCGGTGCCGCCGCGCAGCAGCGCGGACTCCCTTGCCACCCGGCGCTCGGTGGCCCCGTCCAGGGTCCCGCCCCGAGCTCGCGAGGGGTGGGGGGGACGGGGTCCTTCTTCAGGCGACGAAATCGTCCTCACCACCCCGCGAGATGGTCAGCACGCCCTGCTCCTCGAGGGTGCGGATGACACCGACGACCTTGGCCTGCGCCTCCTCGACCGTGCGGGTGCGCACCGGGCCGAGCAGCTCGATCTCCTCGGCGAGGTTCTCGGCGGCACGCTCGGAGAGGTTCCGGACGACCTTGTCGCGGACGTCGGGGCGCACGCCCTTGAGCGCGGTGGCCAGGTCGTTGGCCTCGACCTCGCGCAGCACCAGCTGCAGGGAGCGGTCGTCGATCGTGACGATGTCCTCGAAGACGAACATCTGCGAGCGGACCTGCTCGGCCAGCTCCGGGTCGGTGCTGTCGAGCCACTCGAGGATGGAGCGTTCGGTGGGCCGGGGCGAGCGGTTGATGATCTCGACGAGGGTCTCGACGCCGCCCACGGTGGTCATGTCCTGGTGCGCCAGGAGCGAGCCCATCCGGCGGCCGAGCTCCTCCTCGACGAGGCGGACCATCTCCGGGGACGTGCGGTCCATCGTGGCGATGCGGTGCGCGACCTCGGCCTGCTGCTCGGGCGCGAAGCCGGAGAGCACCTCGGCCGACTGCGCGGCGGTCAGGTGGGCGAGCACGAGCGCGATGATCTGCGCGTGCTCGTCCTTGAGGAACGTGACGAGCTGGCGGACGTCGGCGTTGCGCAGCGAGGCGAACGGGACCTCGGTGTAGACGACGTTGAGCCGCGACAGGATGCCCTCGGCCTTGTCCTCGCCGAGG
>DATIMX010000048.1:0-23803 GCA_035474935.1 Geodermatophilus sp.
CGCGCAGGGGGTCGCCGAGGAGGGGGTCGCCGAGGAGCTCGCGGCCCTCGGCGAGGCGGTACCGCCGGTCGTCGACGTCTGGGCACTGGTCCGCCAGTCGCAGGACGGCGACGCGGAGGCGTTCGGCCGCCTCTACGACCACTACGTGACGATGGTCCACCGGTACCTGCTGCACCGGGTCGGCGACCGCGCCCAGGCCGAGGACCTCACCAGCGAGACCTTCGTCCGCGCGCTGCGCCGGATCGACTCGCTGTCCTTCCGGGGCCGCGACGTCGGCGCCTGGCTTGTGACCATCGCCCGCAACCTCGTCCGCGACCACGTGAAGAGCAGCCGATTCCGGCTCGAGGTCACCACCGCCGACATGCACGACGCCGACCGGGTCGTCGACGGGCCGGAGGACGCCGTCGTGCAGGCGCTCACCAACGAGCAGCTGCTGACCTGCATCCGGCAGCTGGGCGGCGAGCAGCAGGAGTGCATCGCGCTGCGCTTCCTGCAGGGCCTCTCGGTGGCCGAGACTGCGGCGGTCATGGGCAAGAAGGACGGCGCGGTCAAGGCGCTGCAGCACCGCGCCGTCCGCCGGCTGGCCGGCCTGTTGCCGGAGGGACTGCGGTGACGCCCTCGCTCGTCCCCCACCGGTACCCCGTGACGGCCGTGTCCCCGGTGTCGTTCCCTGGGTGGCGGCGCTCCACCGGGGCGCGTCGCGGCCCGACCGACCGACCCCTCGGAGGCACCAGGTGACCACGCGCGACGGCGCCGGACCGCCGGGTGGCCGGCGGGCCGTCGTGCGCGAGCAGGAGGACGCGGTCGTCGCCCGCCTGCAGCAGCTGGCAGCCGACCTCGACGACGCTCCGGGCGCCCCCTTCCGGATCGCCACCCGCGACCGGCTGGTGGCGATGGCCGCGGTCCGCCCCCCGCAGCCCGCCACGCGCGCCGGGCTGCGGCGGCTGCTGCGCGGCCGCGCCGGCTCCGGCCCGCCCGCGGCGTGGCGCACCCGGTTGACCGCCGGCCTGGCCGGTGCGGCGATGACCGTCACCGCCCTCGGGACGCTCGTGGCGCTGTCCACCGACGCCCGGCCCGGTGACGTGCTCTACGACGTCAAGCGGGGCACGGAGCAGACCCAGCTCGCCCTCGCCGGCGACGACCGCGGCCGAACGCTGCTGGAGTTCGCCGAGACCCGCCTCGACGAGCTCGCCGCCCTGCGCCATCCCGCGGCCGGCGACGTCCTCGGGCTGCTCGACACCATGGACGCCCACGCCGAGGAGGGCGCCTCGCTGCTGGCGACCCAGGCCGTCGCCGGCCGGGACGCCGCCCCAGTGGCGGGGCTGGCCGACTGGGCCGGCCGGCAGAGCGCCGAGCTCACCGCGCTGCAGGCCCGGCTGCCCTCGGGGGCGGCGACCGCGTCGCAGGAGTCCCTCGACCTGCTCGCCCGCGTGTCCGACCGGGCCACCGGACTGCGGGCCGCACTGGCCTGCGCCGACGGCCCGGCCACGGCGGGCACCGACGAGCTGGGCCCGGTCCCCGTGGAGTGCCCGGGCGAGGCACCGGAGGACGGCCCGCCCGCGGAGGAGATCCCGTCCGAGGGCACCGGGGACGACGGCGGCCTCCCGTCCGGCGACGTCCCGGCGTCCGACGGCGGCGCTCCCCCCGCCGGCACCGCCGCGGACGCGCCCGTCCCGGCTCCGCAGCCGGCACCGGCGCCCGCGCCGTCGGCCCCGGGCTCCGGAGGCGGGGACCGGAGCAGCGGACCCTCCCCCGACGACGGCGGCCCGGCGCCGGTGGTGCCCGACGCCCCGGCGGTCGAGTCGCCGCTGCCGGTGCCCGACCTCCCGGTGCCGCAGCCGACGCCCGTGGTCCCCGCGGAGCCCGACGCCCCGCTGCTGGACACCCCGCTGCCGATCTGCATCCGGCCGCTGGTCTGCTGACTCCCCGAGGGGCCGAGCGGTGCCGAGGCCCCCGGCCGATCCCCCGCGGGACGCCACTAGGGTCGGGTGTCCACCGGCCGCCCGTGAGGGCGGTGGAGGAGCGACAGTGGAGGTCGTCGTGCCGGGACTGCCCTTCCGCGGCCGCCGCGCACGCTCGGCGGACGTGCCGGACGAGGAGACGCGGGCGCACGTCGCCGGTGCCGCCTCGGCCGCGGCCGCCGAGGTCGAGCCGGCGCCGGCCGCCGTCCCGGACCTGACCGCGGCGGCGTTCTTCGACGTCGACAACACGATGATGGTCGGCGCGTCGATCTTCTGGTTCGCCCGCGGCCTCGCCGCCCGCAAGTACCTGACCGCCCGCGACATGACGCGCTTCGTGTGGCAGCAGGCGAAGTTCCGGATCGCCGGCAACGAGAGCGCCGACGACATGCACACCATCCGCGAGAGCGCGCTGGCCTTCGTGGCCGGACGACCGGTCACCGAGATCGTGCAGGCCGGCGAGGAGATCTACGACGAGCTCATGGCCGACCGGATCTGGGCCGGCACGCGGGTGCTCGCCCAGCAGCACCTCGACGCCGGGCAGCGGGTCTGGCTGGTGACGGCGACGCCGGTGGAGCTGGCCAGCATCATCGCCCACCGGCTGGGGCTCACCGGGGCGCTGGGCACCGTCGCGGAGGTGGTGGACGGGCACTACACCGGCCGACTGGTCGGCGAGCTCATGCACGGCGAGGCCAAGGCCGAGGCGGTCCGGGCGCTGGCCGAGAGAGAGGGCCTGGACCTGTCGCGCTGCACGGCCTACAGCGACAGCTCCAACGACCTCCCGATGCTCACGCTCACCGGCCGCGCGATCGCGGTGAACCCCGACACCGAGCTGCGCGCGGTCGCCCGGTCCCGCGGCTGGGAGATCAGGGACTTCCGCACCGGCCGCAAGGCCGCGAAGACCGTCGTCCCGACCGTCGCGGCCGCCGCCCTCTCCGGTGGGCTGGTCGGCGGCGCGCTCGCCCTTCGCCGCCGCAAGCTGAGCTGACCTGTCGGCCTACCGGCCTCCGACCGCGGCCAGGTGCCGTCCCCCGGTTGCGCTGAGCCCTGCCCGACGCTCGATCGCGGGGAGCCTCCGGCCCCCACTTCTCGCGCCGCCCCGCAGGGGCGCCTCCCGTTGGCATCCGCGGCCAGGTGCCGGCCTGGCTCAGTAGCGCGGGTACGAGCCCCTCCTCGGGGAGGCCTCCGGCCTCCCACTCGTCGGGGTTCAGGTCCAGACGGACTTGCGCTGCAGGAGCAGCTGGTAGAGCGACTGCTGGATGGTCTCGCGCACCTGATCGGTGAGGTTGAAGACCAGCATCGGGTCCTCGGCGGCGGCCGGACCGTAGGACGCCGTCTCGATCGGCTCACCGAAGGCGATCAGCCACTTGGACGGCAGCGGCACCAGCCCCAGCGGGCCGAGCGCCGGGAAGGTCGGCGTCACCGGGAAGTAGGGCAGGCCGAACAACCGGGCGACGGTCTTGACGTTGCCGATCATCGGGTACGTCTCCTCGGCCCCGACGATCGCGCACGGGATGATCGGCGCCCCGGTGCGCAGTGCGGCCGTGACGAAACCCCCGCGACCGAAGCGCTGCAGCGTGTACCGCTCGCGGAACGGCTTGCCGATCCCCTTGAACCCCTCGGGGAAGACCCCGACCAGCTCGCCACCGGTCAGCAGCCGCTCGGCGTCCTCGTTGCAGGCCAGCGTGGAGCCGAGCTTGCGCGACAGCGAGCCGATGAACGGCAGGTCGAAGACCAGGTCGGCGCCGAGCAGCCGCAGGCGCCGGCGGGCCGGGTGGTCGTCGTGCAGTGCCACCGTGGCCATCATCGCATCGAGCGGCAGGGTGCCCGAGTGGTTGGCCACGACCAGCCCGCCGCCGGTGGTGGGCACGTTCTCCACGCCGTGGGTCTCCACCCGGAACCAGCGCTCGAACAGCGGCCGCAGCAGCGGGAGCAGCACGTGGTCGGTGAGGTCGGGGTCGAAGCCGAACTCGTCGGTGTCGTAGTCACCGGTGACCCGGCGGCGGAGGAACTCCAGCCCGCCGGCGACCTGCTCCTCCCACGAGGCGGACGACGGCGGTGGGACCCGCGGCTCCTCGTCGTCGGGCCGCAGCGGGATGACCCGCGCCTCAGGCATCGCGCACCGCTCGCAGCCCCGGGGACGGCGGCGCCGGCCGCAGCCGCTCCCCCACCGTGCCGGCCGTCGCGCCGATGCGGGCCACGAGGTTCTGCGCCCGCCCGGTGACACCGGCGACCACCCCGGGCGGGATGACCGGCACCACGGTGCTCGCGTAGTCGGCCAGCGCCTGCTCGGTGGTGTACCGGGGGGTGTAGCCGAACTCGTCGCGCAGCACGGTGGTGTCCACGACCCGGCCGAAGTTGAGGAAGCGCATCTGTTCCGGGGAGTAGTCGACGAACCCGAACCGGCGGGTGAACCGGCCCAGCGAACCGAGCGCGGGCGAGGGCAGGGGGACCTGCAGCCGGCCGAGCCGGCGGATCACCTGCGACAGCAGCAACGTGCCCTCACCGCCGACGTTCACGGTGCCGGCGAAGTCACCGGTGGTGGCCCGGGTCAGCACGGCGAGGGCATCGTCCTCGTGGAGCAGCTGCACGCGGGCGTCGTACCCCAGCGCCGTGGGGACCAGCGGCATGCGGAGGAACGAGGTGAGCACCGAGTCGATGCGCGGACCGATGAAGTTGGTGAAGCGCAGTGCAGCCACCCCGACATCGGGACGGCGGCGCGCGAAGGACCGCACGTAGCCCTCGATGTCGACGCTGTCCCGGGCGAAGCCGCCGGAGGGCACCCGGCGGGCCTGCATCTTCTCGGTGAAGACCGCGGGGTCACGGGAGGAGGCGCCGTAGACGGCGCTGCTGGACTTCAGCACGAACCGGCGGACCGACTCAGCCCGCTGACAGGCCGCCAGCAGCTGCATCGAGCCGATGACGTTGAGCTCCTTCATCGGCCCCCGCCCACCGGAGCCGGCGGGCGTGGAGCTGATGTTCATGTGCACGACTGTGTCGACCGAGGCCGTCGCGATGACCTTGGCGATCATCGGGTTGCGGATGTCGGCCCGCACGAACTCGGTGCGGCCCAACCGGCGGAGCACCTCCGGCGACGGGGGGACGGTGTCCACCCCGATGACGCGTTCGATGGCGCGGTCGCGAGCGAGCTCGGCCGCCAGCGCACCCCCGAGCCATCGGCTCACACCGGTGACCAGGACGACGGCGGGCGGCACGAGCGTCAGCTCACTTCTTGTTACGGCGCTGGACGCGGGTCTTCTTCAGCAGCTTGCGGTGCTTCTTCTTCGCCATCCGCTTGCGGCGCTTCTTGATGACCGAACCCATGTGCGTGCTCCCGACGTCGTTGCGGCGCGGCGGCCACCGTCGACCGGGAGGTCGCACCGGGCGCCGCGCGAGGTGATCAGCTCGTGTGCGACGACCCGGGCCGCACTGGCCCCGGTGTCGCTCGGCGTCCGAGCGTACCCGGCGGCCCCGCGGCGACGCTGCCGCGTGGACCTGCCGGCGTCCGGACCCACCCGCAGGGGGTGGGGTGGTGCGAGTGATCAGCGCCTCCGTCGAGGACGAAGCGCGTGGTGGCCGGAGGCCTCCGCGAGGAGCGGGGGCACCGACCCCCTGCCGGCTCCCGCCGCGAGCTGGTGAGGCACTGGAACGGCCTCCCTGCAGGGTCCCGCCGCGAGCCTGCGAGCGGTGGGGGGCAGGGGGTCCTCTTTCAGGCGATGTCGGTGTAGGCGTCGCGCAGGTAGTCCTGGACGGCGCGCTCCGGGACGCGGAACGAGCGGCCGACGCGGACGGCGGCGAGCTCACCGGCGTGCACGAGGCGGTACACGGTCATCTTGGAGACGCGCATCATGCTGGCGACCTCGGCGACCGTCAGGAAGGTGACGGCGGCGCGGGGAGCCGGGACCGGCGGGCGGCCGACGGGCATGGCGGCCGGGTGCTGCGGCGGGACGGGGCGGGCCATGGTGGCGGCCTGGATCGGCCGGCCGACGGGGCGCGGGCCGGGGACGCCGGGACGGGCGTAGGCGGCGGCGGGAACGGTGCGCTGGGGCATGGTCATCTCTTCATCTCCGGACCTAGCACGCGCTGGGCGTCGGCTTCCCCACCGACTACGGAGCCCGCATGTGCTGACACAGAGAGTAGGGGGACATGCGTGACAGAAGCGATGGAAGAAACGAACAGGGGGAACGGTCCGTCCTGGGCAGAACTACACCTATGTAGCCACGTCGACATGTGCCCGGGCGCGTCGTAGGCGACTCGTGGCGACGCAGTCACACTGTGTCGACACATCGACGCCGCGCCGCGATACGGTCACCGGTCGCGCGCGGCCCGTCCGAGCTCCACCGAGCGCGCGTGCGCCGCCTCGATGGCCGCGATCAGCGCGGCGCGCACGCTGTGCCGCTCCAGTTCCCGGATGGCGGCGATCGTCGTCCCGCCCGGGCTGGTGACCGCCTCCCGCAGCTGCACCGGGTGCTCGCCGGAGTCGCGCAGCATCACCGCCGAGCCCAGCGCGGTCTGCACGATGAGGTCCACGGCCAGGTCGCGCGGCAGGCCGAGCAGGATGCCGGCGTCGACCATGGCCTCGACCAGGTAGAAGAAGTAGGCCGGCCCGCTGCCCGACAGGGCCGTCACGGCGTCCTGCTGGCCCTCCGGCACCCGCCGCACCCGCCCGACGGCGGCCAGCAGCGCCTCGGCCTCGTCCAGGTGCCCTTCGTCGGCGTGCGCCCCGGCCGACAGGACGCTCATCCCCTCGTCGACCAGCGCCGGGGTGTTGGGCATGACCCGGACGACGGGGACCCCCTCGGGCAGTGCCGCCTCGATCGTCGACGTCGGGACGCCGGCGGCCACCGACACCACGAGGTGGCCGGCGTCCACCTGATCCGCCAGCAGCCCGAGCAGCGTGCCGATGTCCTGGGGCTTGACAGCCAGCAGCAGCACCCGGGCGCGGGCGGCGGCCTCGGCCAGCCCCAGCACCGGGACGCCGTACCGCTCCGCCAGCTGCGCGGCGCGCTCGGGACTGCGCTCGCAGACCACGATCCCCTCGGACCCGCTGCGGCGGACCAGGCCCGAGAGCAGCGCCTCCCCGATCTTCCCGCCACCGATGATCGCCAGGCCGGAGCGGTGGACCTCCCCCGCGCTCACGACCGGCCCGCCGGACGGAGGGCGGGGGTCGCCGGACCCGAGCGCAGGACCACCCGCACCCGGTACCCGCCGGCGACCAGCCGGCGCTGCTGCTCGCTGCGGACCTGCCACGGCATGACGTACTCCCAGCTGTCGGGGGCTCGTTCGTTCCAGGCGGCGCGCTCGCCGGCGATGGCGACCAGCCGCGGGTCGGTCGTGCCGACGCCGGGGCGCCCGGCCCCGCTCATCAGCACGTCGAGGCAGCGCACGAAGGCCAGGTCGGCGGCCGCGCCACGCCGGCCGGGCAGGTGCGCGCCCGTCAGCCGCACCCGGCCGCCCGCCAGGGCCCGGCAGCGCTCCTCGGCGCCGGCGTCGGCCGCACGGACCACCACGGTGACCGGCCCGACGCCTGCCGCGAGGGCGTCCACCGCGGCCGGGGCGCCGTCCAGCGCCACGTCCAGCCCGGCGTCGGCCGCGGCCCCCACCACCCCGGCGGCCGCGGCGCCCAGCCGGTCGACGGGGACGGTGAGCTCGCAGGCGCCCGCCAGGCCGGCGCCGGCCACCCGGGCGACGAGGTCGCGCAGCTCGGTGGCGGCGTCCGCAGCCGGCGTGTGCTCGAGCGCGACCGCGCACCCCGCCGCGGTGGCCTCGGCGGCGGCGCGGACCGGGTCGGCGACCCGCCGGCCGGTCCGGGGGAGCACGTCGAGCAGGCGGCGCACCGGGGGTGTGATCTGCGCACGCACGGGGCCGAACCTAGTGCGCGCGGCGTGTGTGCTCCTCGGTGGGCGGGGTAGCCGCCGCCGCATGGCTGACGAACTCAACGGGTTGAAGGTGGCCGTCCTCGCGACCGACGGCGTGGAGCAGGTCGAGCTCGACCGGCCGTGGCAGGCGCTCGAGGAGGCCGGCGCCCAGCCGGAGCTGGTGTCCCTCGAGGCCGGGGAGATCACCGCCTACCAGCACATCGACAAGGGCGACACCAAGAAGGTGGACGCGGTGGTCAGCTCGGCCGACCCCGACGAGTACGGCGCGCTGGTGCTGCCCGGCGGGGTCATCAACGGCGACTTCATCCGCGCCGACGCCGACGCGGTGGCCTTCGTGAAGGCCTTCTTCGAGGCGGGCAAGCCGGTGGCGGCGATCTGCCACGCGCCGTGGGTGCTGGCCGAGGCCGACGTCGTCCGCGGACGGCGGATGACCTCCTGGCCCTCGCTGCAGACCGACCTGCGCAACGCGGGCGCCGACTGGGTCGACGAGGAGGTCGTCGTCGACGGCAACCTCGTCACCAGCCGCAAGCCCGACGACCTCGACGCGTTCGACGCCGCGATCGTCGAGCAGTTCGCCGCCGCGGACCAGGACGAGGACGCCGACGACAGTTAGGACGGCGGCCTGGTGACGTGCTGGAACGGCCACCCTTCAGGGCCCCGCGGCGAGCCTGCGAGGCGTGGGTAGAAGGGTGGTCCTCAGCCCGTGGAGAGCAGGCCGGCGGCGGGCGCGATGGTGAGCAGGGTCCCGGCGAAGACCAGCACCGCCACCAGCCGCGCGCCGGCCGGCTCCCGGTCCTGGCGCTGCCGCCACGCGCTGACACCGCCGACCAGCCCGGCAACGGCGACCGGGGCCAGCAGCACGGCCACGTAGGGCAGCTGCTGCCACAGCACGGTGAACAGGAAGTAGATACCGACCCCGGCCGCCAGCGCGAGCACCAGCTCGCCGATGAAGCGCAGCCAGGCCACCGCGCCCTCGCGGGGCCCGGCGGCCTCGTCCTCGAGCAGCGGCGGGTCGTCGGTGCGGACGACGGGGATCGGGCCGGTCCGCGGCCCAGGGTCGGCGCCGGCGGTCCGCGCGCGGGGCGCCCGCTCTCGGGGTGCCCGCTCACGGACTGTCCCCTCCCGCCCGGTCCCCTCGCGCGCCGTGCCCTCACGCGTGGCCCCGGCGGCGGTCGGGACGCCCGGCTTGCGGGAGGGCCGCAGGCCCGGGATGGCGGCGGTCGAGGGCTCGGGCTGCCGGCGTCCGACCCGCCGCTCCGGGGCCGGCGCGTCGGCGCCCTCGATCTGCTCCCTGACCCGGTCCCCGGGCCGGCTCCCGGTCCGCTCCCCAGCACGGTCGCTCGCGCGCCGGCCGAACTCCGGCCGGTCGGCGACCCGCCCGGTGTCCCCGGAGCCGCGCTGGCGGACGCCGGTGTCCTCGAGCTCGTCCCCGCGGCGGCGCCGCCCGCGGGTCGGCGACTCGACGCCGGCCTCGCGCAGGATGTCGGCCAGCGGCCGGCCGCCGGTCTCCGGGTCGCGGCGCCCCTCGCCGCGGCTGCCGGGAGGAGTGCTCATCTCTCGTCCTCCAACGAGTCCAGTCGCCGGAGGATGACGCCCTCCCGCAGCGCCCACGGGCAGATCCGCACGGACGGTACGTCCAGCGCCCGCATCGCGGCCCGCGCCACGACGGCGCCGCCGGGGATCTGGTGGGCGCGGTCGGGCGAGACGCCCTGCAGCTCGGCCAGCGCCGAGGACTCGATGCGCGCGACGAACCCGAGCAGCTGCGCCAGCCCCTCGAGGCTCAGCTGTCGCGGAGCGCGCAGCCCCGCGGAGTAGGGCGCCGCGCCGGTCAGCCGGGCCAGCGTCCGGAACGTCTTGGAGGTCGCCGCCACCAGGTCCGGTGAACCACCGGCCAGCAGCTTCTTCGCCGCCGGCTCGAGCAGGTCCGCGGCGTACTCGTCGAGCTCGGCGAGGGCACGCAGGTCCGGACGTCGGCCGGTGCGCGCCTCGGGCAGGAAGCGCCGGGTCATCCGGCCGACACCCAGCGGGAGCGACAGCGCGACGTCGGGGTCCTCGTCCAGGCCGCTGGCCAGCTCCAGCGACCCGCCGCCGATGTCGAGCACGAGCAGCCGCCCGGCGCTCCACCCGAACCAGCGGCGGACGGCGAGGAAGGTCAGCCGCGCCTCGTCCTCGCCGCTCGTCACGTGCAGCTGCACGCCGGTCCTCTGCCGGACCCGCTCCAGCACCTCCATGCCGTTGCGGGCCTCACGGATGGCGGAGGTGACCAGCGCGAGCACCTCGTCGCAGCCCTGCTTCTCGGCCTGCTCGCACGCCTTGCGCACGGCCTTGAGCAGCGCCTTCTCACCCTCCCTGGACAGCAGGTCGTCGTCGCCGACGTGCTCGGCGAGGCGCAGCAGCCAGCGGTCGTCGTGCTGCGAGGTCGGGTGGCCGCCGCGATGGGCGTCGACCACGAGCAGGTGCACGGTGTTCGAGCCGACGTCCAGCACCCCGAGCCTCATGCGGTCAGTCTGCATGGCCCCCTCCAGAGGCTCGCGCCGAGCGGAGCGAGGCGTGAGGGGGAGGGGGTCCTTTCTCTAGGCTGGCCGGGTGCACGACGTCCCGCCCGAGGTGCCGCTGGACTTCGCCCGGGAGTGGATCGAGTTCCCCGACCCGGCCGATCCGCACCACGTCGTCCGCGCCGACCTGACCTGGCTGTCGTCGGCCTGGACGTGCATCTTCGGCCGCGGCTGCGCCGGTGTCGTCGAGGGCCGCCCGGACGACGGCTGCTGCAGCCACGGCGCCTTCTTCACCGACGAGGACGACCTGGCCCGGGTGACCGCCGCCGTCGCCGACCTTCCCGACGAGGACTGGCAGCTCGCCCCGGTCGGTCGCGGCGCCTGGACCGAGGAGGACGAGACCGATGACGACGGCGGCGTGCGCTCGCTGCGCACCCGGCTGGTCGACGGCGCCTGCGTCTTCCTCAACCGGCCCGGCTTCCCCGGCGGCACCGGCTGCGCGCTGCACCGCATGGCGCTGCGCGAGGGGCTGCACCCGCTGCTCACCAAGCCCGACGTGTGCTGGCAGCTGCCGGTGCGCCGCGAGCAGGAGGAGGTCGAGCGCCCCGACGGCACGACGGTGCTGGTGTCGAGCATCGGCGAGTTCGACCGCCGCGGCTGGGGCCCCGGCGGGCACGACCTGCACTGGTGGTGCACCGGCTCACCGGCGGCGCACGTCTCCCCCGAGCCGCTCGTGGCCACCTACGAGGGCGAACTCACCGCCCTCCTGGGGCCGGCGGCCTACGCGGAGCTGCGCCGGCTGACCGAGGAGCGGCTGGACCGCGGCCTGGTCGCCCCCCACCCGGCGAGCCCGTCGCCCGTTCCGGTGACGCTGCACCGCCGCCGTCCCTGAGAACTCCCCCGACCGAGGGTCGGACGACACCGACCGGTCACATCGCGCCACTACCCTTCCCGCGACGCGACCGACGACCGGACGGCGGGACAGTGACCGAGGAGCGCGCGACGGCGGGCCCTCCCCCGGCCGGGGGGCGAACCGACAACGCCTTCCTCGCGCTCGTCCGCATCCCGGTGTTCCGGCGGCTGTGGGCCGCGATCGCCGTCTCCAGTCTCGGCGACTGGCTGGGACTTCTGGCCACGACGGCGATGGCCCAGCAGCTGACCCGCGGTGAGTCCCTGGCGGTGCAGGGCGCGGCGATCTCCGGCGTCATCCTCACCCGGCTGCTGCCCGACCTGGTGCTGGGCCCGCTGGCCGGGGCGCTGGCCGACCGGCTGGACCGGCGGACGACGGTGGTCGTCGGCGAGCTGCTGGCGCTGATGCTCTACCTGTCGATCGCGGTCACCTACGAGCTGACCTGGCTCTACGTCGCCCAGTTCCTCGTCGAGGCCGTCGGGCTGTTCACCAACCCGGCCAAGCAGGCGATGTGGGTGTCGATCGTGCCCCGCGAGCGGCTCGCCGTCGCCAACCAGGTGTCGCTGTTCTCCGTGTACGGCGCGGTCCCCGTCGCCGCCCTGCTGTTCGCGCTGCTGTCCACGGTCAGCCGACTCCTCGGCGAGGGCGACGGCAGCGAGGCACGGACGGCGATCGTCGTCGCCCTCGTCGTCAACGCCGCCAGCTTCGGCCTGAGCGCGGCCACCGTGCTGTCCTCCCGCCGGCTCATCCCGGGCACGCCGGTCGACCGGGACGGCGCGCAGCGCAACGTCTTCTCGCTGGTCGTGGAGGGCGTGGCCTTCCTGCGCGGGCAGCCGTTCATGCGTGCCCTCTACGTCGGCGTGATCGGCGCGTTCGGCGCCGGCGGGCTCACCGTCGGCGTCGCGCAGCTCTACGTGGCCACGCTGCGCGCCGGGACCGCCGGATACTCGGTCGTCTTCGGCGTGGTCTTCACCGGCCTAGCCATCGGCATGCTGGCCGGGCCGCGCGTCCTGCCCACGGTGCCGCGGCGCAGCGTCTTCACCCACGCCATCGGGCTGGCCGGCGTCGCGCTCCTGGGGATGTCGCTGCTGCGGGACTTCGTGCTGGCCACCGCCGCGGCGTTCTGCGTGGGCCTGTTCGCCGGCGTCAGCTGGATCATCGGCTACACGCTCATCGGTTTCGAGGTCGAGGACCGGCTGCGCGGACGGGTCTTCGCCTTCGTCATCTCCTCGGTGCGCATCGTGCTGCTGCTCGCGGTGGCGGTCGGTCCCGGGCTGGCCGGGCTGCTGGGCACCCACGACGTCCGCCTCGGCGACCTGGTGCTCACCCTCACCGGCCCCGGCCTGACGCTGCTGGTCGGCGGGGTGATCGCCCTGGCCGTCAGTGCCTACGCCACCCGCCAGGTGGTGCCGGCCCGCTCGCGCACCCGCGTCCGCGACGTGCTGCGGCGGCTGTGGGGCCGCTCGGACCTGTTCTCGGCCGCCTCCAGCGGCGTGGGGCTGTTCGTCGTCGTCGAGGGGGCCGACCGCGAGCTGACCCGCCGCTACACCGCGGACCTGGCCCAGGTGCTGCGCGACTTCGGCTGTCCGGTCGAGGTCACCGCCGAGCCCAGTGACACGCGGCTGGGCCGGCAGGTGCGCGGTCTGCTCTTCCCGACCGCACCCGGCTCGGGCAGCGGCGTCCCGCAGCCGAGGCCGGCCGTCGACGACACCGGCCGCCCGGTCACGGCGCACACCGCCGCGCTGCTGGCCGCCGCCGACCGCGCCCAGCACGTCGCGACGGTGATCCGCCCCGCCCTCGAGGCCAACCGGGTGGTGGTCAACACCCACTACGTGGACACCTCGATCGCCTTCCACGGCGCCGGCCAGGGGCTCGACGGCGACCGCATCCTCCGGACGTCGCTGTGGGGCACCCACGGGCTGCTGCCCGACCTGACCGTCGTCGTCGACTCCCCGGTGACCTCGGCGCCCGCGGGTGCGGACGCCGAGGCGGTGCGCCGCGCCTTCCTCGCGCTGGCGGAGGCGGCACCGGACCGCTACGTCGTCGTCCCCGGGGAGCTGCTCGGCACCGAAGCCGGCAGGGGCCTGGTCTCCCCCGTCGTCCGCCGGCGGCTGGCGACCCTGGTGGCCACCCGCTACCCGGCCGCCGCTGGGAACGGGCCGGCGACGCCCGGCGCGGCCTCTCCCGCTGCCGTGGAAGAGGCCGGTCGCTCCGTAGGCTGACCCGGTGACAGAGCTCGCGCGCTGGACGGCCGAGGACACCGAGGACGTCGTCTGTTGCCTGTGCCGGCTGCCCGGCACGCTGGTGCACGACGTCGCCCCGTTCGGGGTGGTCCGCTGCCCGCAGTGCGAGCTGGTGTTCATCAGCCCGCGGCTGCGCCCCGAGGCGCTGCAGCGGCTCTACGACGACGTGGGCTACTTCGAGGGCGGCGTCTACGGGTCGGGGGTCTCCTCGGACGACGGCGCCCCCTCGGCCGAGGGCCGCTGGTCGCCGGCGATGCTGCTGCAGCGCGCCTGGACGGCGGGCCGGCTCGCGCTGGTCGACCGCGAGCGCGGCGGCGCGGCGGCGGGCGGGCGGCTGCTCGAGGTCGGCGCCGGCTACGGGCTGTTCCTCGCCGCGGCGCGGGAGGCCGGTTGGACGACGTCCGGCGTCGAGCTCTCCCGCACCGGCGCGAAGCACGCCCAGGACACCCTCGGGCTCGACGTGTTCTGCGGCCAGCTCGAGGACGCGCCGCTGACCCCGGGCTTCGACGTCGTGTGCGCCTGGGACACCGCCGAGCACGTGCCCGACCCGCTGTCCTTCTGGCGGACGGTGCGCTCGATGGTCGCCGACGACGGCGTCGTCCTGTTCTCGACGCCCTACGTCTCCTCGCTGCCGGCGCGGCTGCTGGGCACCCGCTGGTGGACGCTCAAGCCGACCGAGCACATCTGGCACTTCACGCCGCGCACCCACGCGCTGGTGCTGGCGCGGGCCGGGCTCGCACTCACCCGGGTGATCCGCAGCCCGCTGACCCCGGCGAACGCCGGCCGACTGGACTCCCTGGTGGGCGTGGCCCGGCCGATCCCCGGCGCCTGAGGGCCGATCTCTGGGGGACGTCGAGGAGGGTGCCGATCAGCCGGTGCGGCGCTCGCGCAGGGCTCGCAGGTGCACGGCGGCCCACGTGCGGTACGGCCGCCAGGCCCGCGCCACCTCAACGAGCGACCGGCCTGCGCCGTAGCGGTGGGCCACCTCCGCATCGAGGCGTTGCTCGTGCCGCGGTAGGGCATCGGGGACGTTGGCGCCGCGGAGCACGACCAGCTCGGCGGCGAACGGCCCGAGGCCGTGCACCTCCTGCACGCGGAGGACCGCCTCGTCGGGGTCCAGGGCGCGCAGCGCCGGGCCGTCCAGCCGGCCGTCGAGCGCGGCCTCCGCGACCGCGGACAGGTACTCGGCCTTGCGCCCGGGCAGGTCGAGGTCCAGTCGCCGCAGCACCGCCGGCGCCGGGAAGGCCCCGTCGCCGTGCCGGGTCACGAGATCCGCGCGGAGCCGCGCCGCCTGCGCGATGCGGATGCGCTGGGACAGCACCGACCACGCCGCCGCCTCGTAGGGCGAGGCGAAGCCGCACGGACGCAGCCCCGGCAGCTGCCGCTGAGCGTCGGCGATCACCGGGTCGCGCGCTGCGACGTCGGGCCAGCCGCGCGCGTCGACGTCCAGTGCGAGGAACCGGCAGGCCTGTGCCGCGGCGGCGACGAGGTCCCCGGTCCCGGTCACGGCCAGGTGCGCGACGCCGTCCCGTTGGACCACGTCCACCTCCGCGCGCTGCCAGTCGGACTCCGCGCGGAAGACCACCTGCAGCCGCCCGGCCTCCGCCAGCGAGGGCAGGGCGTTGGGACCGAAGCCCTCCCAGAAGGCCCTGCTCGTCTCCAGGGACCAGGGGCCGAGCACCTCGATGGCCGCGTCGTACCGGTCCACCGCCGACCTCAGCCGCGGTCGTGGACGGTGACCGCGTCGCCGTCCGGGTCGGTGGAGGCGAAGGTGCGGCCGAAGGGGCCGTCGACCGGCGGTGCCGGGACGGGGACCTCGGTGGAGACGAGGGCGTCGGGCAGCACCTGCGAGTCGTCGGCGCGCAGCCACAGCGCCACGCCGATGCCGGGCCTCGGGGACGCGGCGTCGAGGTCCACGCCGGGCAGGGGCGTCCGCACCGCGAAGGGGACGGGCGCGGTGTCGACGACGACGGCGCCCGGCGGACCTCCGGGCAGCCGGCGCAGTCCGAGCCGGGTCTCGCGAGAGGTGGTGGCGGCCCGGAGGTCGCGGACCTGCAGGGCGACGAAGTCGGGGCCGGCGACGATCATGCTGCTCCTCGGATGTGAGGACGTTGACATGCGCAGTCTGTGTCAAGATATTGACATGAGTCAAGGGGGGACCGTCGGACCACTCGAGGAGGCGGTCGGCTACGTGCTCAAGCAGGCGGCCAGCGCGCTACGGGCCGCGATGGACGCCGCCCTGCGTCCGCTCGACCTGACCGTGCCGCAGTACGCCTGCCTGGAGTTGCTGGGGCAGCGCCCCGGGCTGTCCAACGCCGAGCTGGCCCGCGGCGCGTTCGTCAGCCGGCAGTCCATGAACGGGGTGCTGCGAGGACTGCAGGACCGCGGGCTGGTCAGTCGTCCCGACACCGCTCCGCAGGGCAGGGCGCGGCCCACCGAGCTCACGCCCGCCGGCCGGGCCGCACTGCGCGCCGCGAGCACGGCGGTGCGCGACATCGAGCGACGGATGACCGCGCAGCTGTCCGCGACCGATCAGCGGAGACTGCTCGACGCCCTCGCCACCTGCGCGGCCGCACTGGCGGAGCCACCCCCCGCGGACTCCTGAGGGAGGCCCCTGCCCCCACCACGCATGGAAGGCCCCGTCCTGCCCACCCCTCGCAGACTCGGGGCGGCCCCTGGACGCGGCCGGGACCCGCAGGGGCTACGCGGCGCGGTCGTCGTTCGCCGCGGCGAGCGCGGCCCGGAAGGTCTGCCGGTAGGCCCGTGGCGACACCCCGCGCCGGCGGGTGAACTGCTCCCGGAACCCGGCGGCGGTGCCGAAGCCCACGAGCCGGGCGATCTCCTCGACCGGCGCGTCGCTCTCCTCGAGCAGCGCCTCCGCGGCCGCGAGGCGGCGGCCGAGCAGCCAGGCGTGCGGGGTCGTCCCGGTCGTCGCCTTGAACCGGCGGGCGAAGCTGCGCGGGCTCATCAGCGCGCGGCGGGCGAGCAGCTCGACGCTGAGGTCGTCGGCGAGGTGGCTCTGCGCCCACTCCAGGACGGCGCCGAGCAGGTCGTCCTGGCACTCGGCGACGGGTGCGTCGATGAACTGCGCCTGCCCGCCGTCCCGGTGGGGCGGCACCACCATGTCGCGGGCCAGCGCGTTGGCGGCCGCGGCGCCCCACTCCCGGCGCACGAGGTGCAGCAGCGTGTCGACGCCGGCCGCCGTCCCGGCGCCGGTGAGGATCCGGCCGTTGTCGACGTAGAGCACCGAGGGGTCCACCTGCACGGCGGGGTAGCGGGTGGCCAGCTCTCCGGCCCATTTCCAGTGGGTGGTGACCCGCTTGCCGTCGAGCAGCCCCGCCTCGGCGAGCACGAACGCGCCCGTGCAGTGGCTGATCAGCGTGGCGCCCCGGGCGTACGCCTCGCGGACGGCGTCGAGCAGCACCGGCGAGGGCACGCGGTCGAACAGCTCCCACGCCGTGATCGAGACGATGTCGGAGTGGGCCAGTCGCTCCAGGCCGTGCTCCACCGTGATGGGGATGCCGGTGTCGGTGCGCAGGACGCCGGGCGCCTCGCTGACCAGCGCGAAGTCGAAGCGCGGCAACCCCATGTACCGGCGGTCGTAGCCGAAGACCTCGGCGCACACGCCGAGGCCGAAGCTGCCGACGAGACCGTCGGCGACGATCACGCTCACGACGAGGGGACGGTCGGTGCTCATGCCGGACAGCATGGCAGAAAAGCTGCGACAGCGGTCACTTCTGCCACTCGTGCGGGCGGCGACCCGGGAGCACGCTGCTCGTGTGTTGCTGATCACCTGCCCCGTGACGAGGACCGACGAGCTGGTCGCCGACCGGCGCATCCGCTCGGTGGTCAACCACCCGACCCACATCGCACTGCACGTCGAGTGTCCCTGCGGCGGCGTGCACGTGTACCGCACCGGCCGCCGGTGGGAGGCCGCCCGCCGTGCGGCCGCGGCTCGACCTGCGCCGCAGCTCACCCCGGCCTAGACTCGAACACATGAGCGAACCCACGGCGAACGACGACCGCAGCGCCCAGAAGGACCCGTCGGACTGGGTGACCGGCGACGAGCCGGCCACCGGCGCGCAGAAGAGCTACCTGCACACGCTGGCCCGCGAGGCCGACGAGGACGTGCCGGACGACATCACCAAGGCCGACGCGTCGCGCAAGATCGACGAGCTGCAGGACGAGACCGGCCGGGGCAACTGACCTCGGCCGGCCCGTCCGGCACCTGGCTGCGGTGCCGTCGAGGAGTGCGCCCCGCAGGGGTCCGCGACGAGGCGGCGGTCGGGGCTCAACCCCCGCCGGGAACGGCACCTGGCCGCGGTGCCGTCGAGGAGTGGGCCCCGCAGGGGTCCGCGACGAGGCGGCGGTCGGGGCTCAACACCCGCCGGGGACGGCACCTGGCCGCGGTGGAGGCCGGTAGGCCGACCGAGTACTACGCCTCCAGCTTGTAGCCCAGACCGCGGACGGTCACGAGGTACTTGGGGTTGGCCGGGTCGGGCTCGATCTTGGCGCGCAGCCGCTTGACGTGGACGTCGAGGGTCTTGGTGTCGCCCACGTAGTCCGAGCCCCACACCCGGTCGATGAGCTGGACCCGGGTGAGCACCCGCCCGGCGTTGCGCATGAGCAGCTCGAGCAGGTCGAACTCCTTGAGCGGCAGGGCGACCGGCTCGCCGTCCACCGAGACGACGTGCCGTTCGACGTCCATGCGCACCGGGCCGGCCTCCAGGGCCGAGTCGGCCGGCGCCTCGACGTCGCCGCGGCGGCGCAGCACCGCGCGGATGCGGGCCACCAGCTCGCGGGCCGAGTACGGCTTGGTGACGTAGTCGTCGGCGCCGAGCTCCAGGCCGACCACCTTGTCGACCTCGGAGTCCTTCGCGGTCAGCATGATGATCGGCACGCCGCTGCGGGAGCGCAGCTGTCGGCAGACCTCGGTGCCGGGCAGCCCCGGCAGCATGAGGTCGAGGAGCACGATGTCGGCACCGCCGCGGTCGAACTCGGCGAGCGCCTCCGGCCCGGTGGTGGCCACGACCGGCTCGAACCCCTCCTTCCGCAGCATGTAGGACAGCGCGTCGGAGAAGGACTCCTCGTCCTCCACCACCAGCACTCGGGTCATGACCGTCCCTCCGGGGCGTCAGCGGCGGACGGGCCGCCGGCCAGGTCGTGCTCGGCCGGCGCATCGCCGGCGGGTTCGGGGGCGGCCGCGGCCAGCGGGATCCGCAGGGTGAAGGTGGAGCCGAGGCCCTCCTCGCTCCACACGCTCACCGAGCCGCCGTGGTTGGTGGCCACGTGCTTGACGATCGCCAGCCCGAGGCCGGTGCCTCCGGTGCGGCTGGCCCGGGACTGGTCGACCCGGTAGAAGCGCTCGAACACCCGCGAACGGTCCTCGCGCGGGATTCCGATGCCGCTGTCGGTCACGGTGATCTCCGCGAAGCCGGCGCGGGCGCGGGCGCCGACGGCGATCCGGGTGTTCTCGGGGCTGTAGCTGACGGCGTTGGCCAGCAGGTTGGTGACCGCCGTGGCCAGCTGCGACTCCACGCCGCGCACCACCAGGCCGCCCTCGCCGCCGGAGACGATGGTGATCTGCTTGGCGGTGGCCGCCAGCGTGGTGCGGTCGACCGCCTCGGTGATGACCGTGTCGACGTCGACCGGCACGAGGTCGGGCAGCGGCTCGCCGCCCTGCAGCCGGGACAGGTCGATGAGCTCGCGGACCAGGCGGCCCAGCCGGTCGGCCTCGTGCGTCATGCGGCTGGCGAAGCGACGCACCGTCTCCGGGTCGTCGGCGGCGTCCTCGACCGCCTCGGCGAGCAGCGACAGCGCCCCGACCGGGGTCTTCAGCTCGTGGCCGACGTTGGCGACGAAGTCCCGGCGGACCGCCTCGACCCGGCGCGCCTCGGTCACGTCCTGCAGCACCAGCGCCACCGGCCCGGGCGCCGGGCCGGAGCCACGCTCGAGCCGGACGCCGAGCACCCCCACCTGCCGCGGCCCCCCGCCGACCACCGAGCCGGGCAGCGTCACCTCGGCGCGACGCCGGCCGTCCCCGCGCACCGCGCGGGCCAGCTCCAGGAGCTCGGGGACCAGCAGCCGGGTCTGGCGGACGATGCCGAGGGATCGGGCCGCCGGGTTCGCCAGCAGTACCACGTCGTCGGCGTCGAGCAGGACGATGGCCGGGTCGATCAGGTCGAGCAGCCGCCGGGACAGGACCGCCTCGGGGTCCGGGCCGTCGGACGGGGTGACCCGCTCGAGGTCGGGACGGCGCGGACGCACCAGCAGCGTGGCGACCAGGACGCCGACCACCAGGCCGACGCCGACGCCGATCAGCAGGGCGACCGACGAGCTCACGCGCCGATGCTAGGCCGCGCGCACCCCCGGACATCCTCCGCGCGGGTGATCACGACACCCCGGACCGTGACTGTTCACGTCCCCGTGTCTCCCCGTTCACCGCTGGGGCCGGTCGAGGTGGACGGACCGTCCTACCCTCGGGGTCCAGAGATCGTCGGGGCCTCGAACAGCGGGTACCCCGAGGGTTCGGGCCACGGCCGGCGCGGCCGACGAGGAGGACGACGGTGCGGCAGCACTACCACGAGGAACTCGACGACATCAACAACTGTCTGGTCGAGATGGCGAACTCGGTCGGGTCGGCCATGAGCAAGGCCACCACCGCACTGCTGGACGCCGACATCGAGCTGGCGAACCTGGTGATCGAGGGCGACGAGCACATCGACGCGACCCGGGAGAGCATCGAGCAGCGGTGCTTCACCCTGCTGGCCCGGCAGGCACCGGTCGCCACGGACCTGCGCACCATCACCGCGGGGATGCGGATCATCAGCGACCTCGAACGCATGGGCGACCTCGCCGTCCACGTCGCGAAGCTGGCGCGGATGCGCTTCCCCGAGCACGCGGTCCCACAGGAGCTGCGGCCGATCTTCATGGAGGCCGGGCACGTCGCCGAGAGCCTGGTGACGCAGACGGCGACCGTGATCGCCAAGCTCGATGTCGAGGCGGCCGCCGCGCTGGAGGCCGAGGACGACCTGATGGACCAGTTGCACCGGCAGCTGTTCAACGAGCTGCTGGTCAAGGACTGGCCGCACGGCATGGAGGCGGCCATCGACATCACCCTGCTGGGCCGCTACTACGAGCGCTTCGCCGACCACGCGGTCAGCGTCGCCCGCCGGGTGGTCTACCTGGTCACCGGTGAGCGGGAGATGCACGCCTCCGCCGACTAGTGCCGAACGTGACAGCGGCTCCGCTCCCGATGATGAGCGGAGCCGCTGTCGCGTTCCGGCCTACTTCTTGCCCTGGTTCTTGACGGCCTCGATGGCGGCGGCTGCGGCCTCGGGGTCGAGGTACTCGCCACCGGGCTTGGTCGGGCGCAGGTCGTCGTCCAGGTCGTAACGCAGCGGGACGCCGGTGGGGATGTTGAGCCCCACGACCTCGTCCTCACCCATGCCGTCCAGGTGCTTCACCAGCGCCCGCAGGCTGTTGCCGTGCGCGGCGACGAGCACGGTCAGGCCCGCGCGCAGGTCCGGCACGATCGCGTCGTACCAGTACGGCAGCATCCGGACGACGACGTCGGCCAGGCACTCGGTCTGCGGGCGCACCTCCGGAGGCAGCACCGCGTAGCGCGGGTCGCCGTCCTGGGAGTACTCGCTGCCGGGCTCGATGGGCGGCGGCGGGGTGCTGTAGGAGCGGCGCCAGACCGTGAACTGCTCCTCGCCGTACTCGGCGAGGGTCGCGGCCTTGTCCTTGCCCTGCAGCGCTCCGTAGTGCCGCTCGTTGAGCCGCCAGGACCGCTTCACCGGGATCCACTGCCGGTCCGCGGTGGCCAGCGCCAGCTCGGCGGTGCTGATCGCGCGCTTGAGCACCGAGGTGTGCGCCACGTCCGGCAGCAGGCCGTGCTCGGCGAGGAGCTCACCACCCCGGGCGGCCTCGCCGCGGCCCTTCTCCGACAGCGGTACGTCCACCCAGCCGGTGAACAGGTTGGCCTTGTTCCACTCGCTCTCGCCGTGGCGGAGCAGCACGAGCGTGCCGGGGCGGGTCTGGGGTGAGGACATCGTCACGCGGCCATCCTGCCCGACCGGTGAGGGGATGGAACGGCCTCCTCGCAGGAAGAAGGACCCCGTCCCTCTCACCGCTCACAGGCTCGCGGCGAGCCTCCGGACGGGGCCTGGCACTCGTCTGCGAGGGGCGGGGGCAGGGAGGTCCGTCATCCGACGAGCAGCGGCCACAGCAGCCAGGCCTCGAACGCCACCGGCGGCAGCAGGCCGGTCAGCAGCCACGGGCTGCGGACGGGGCGGTCGACGCCCCAGCGCAGCGCCGCGACGGCGGCCACGCTGCACGCCGCGCCGGCGCTCAGCCAGAACAGGCTGCCGCCCAGGTCGACGACGAGCAGCTGGGCGAAGGTCAGTCGCACCGCGCACAGCAGCAGCGGGTACACCAGCGCGGTGGCGGCGAGCAGGCCCACGAGTGCCCGGACCTGCCGCTGCTGCTGACCGGGACCCTCCTGCACCGCCGTCACGCTAACCCCTGGCGGGAGCCTCGGCCCCCGACCGGGCGCGGCGTCCCGGCAGCCAGACCAGGACGACGACGGCGGCCAGCGCGGTGGCCAGCGCCGTCCCCACGGCGGTGAGGTGCATCGCCGCGACGAACGCCTCCCGCGCCGGGCCGACCAGCCGGCCGGCCGCGCCGGCGGCCTCGGGGTCGCCGCCGGCCAGCGTCTGCTGCACTGCGCCGAGGGTGGCCACGAGCGAGGTGCTGGCCTCCTCGCGGAGGTCGGCCGGCAGCGCGTCGACGGCGTCGCCGAGGCGCGCCGCGTAGGCGTTGGCCAGCAGCGACCCGAGGATGGCCACGCCCAGCGCGCCGCCGACCTGGCGCACGGAGTTGTTCACCGCCGCGCCGGCGCCGGCCTTGTGCCGCGGGATGACGGACATGATCGACTCGGTCGTCGGCGCCATGACCGTGCCCATCCCCAGGCCCTGCACCGACAGGACCACCAGCAGCAGCACCAGCGGCGAGGTCTCGTCCAGCAGCTGGAAGCCGCAGACGGCCGCCGTCAGCAGGCCGGACCCGGTGCCGACGACGGCCTTGGCGCCGAACCGCTCGGCGAGCCGCGAGCTGCCCGGCGCCATGACCGCCATGCCCAGCGCCATCGGGATCAGCGCCGCGCCGCTGGCCAGCGGGCCGTAGGCGAGCACGCCCTGCAGGTAGTAGACGAGGTAGAAGGTCGCGCCCATGAGCGCGAAGAAGTTCAGTCCCAGGGCGGCCGCAGCGGCGGAGAAGGCCGGGTTGCGGAAGAGCGTGACGTCCAGCGCCGGGTGGGCCGAGCGGCGCTGCAGCCAGACGAACAGCGCCAGCAGGGCCAGCCCGCCGAGCAGCGGCACGAGGACGCCGGGCGAGCCCCAGCCGGCCCCCGAGCCGCCGTGGATGATCCCGTAGACCAGCCCGGCCAGCGCCAGCACCGACAGCAGCACGCCGGGGACGTCGAGCCGGCCCGGCGACGGGTCGCGGGACTCGGGGACGACGAGCAGCGTCGCGACGATGCCCAGGAGCGCGACCGGCACCGCGATGAGGAAGATCGCGCCCCACCAGAAGTTCTCGAGGACCGCACCGCTGGCCAGCGGGCCGACGGCCACGGCGATCCCTCCGGCACCCGCCCAGACGCCGATCGCGCGGCCGCGCTCGCCCGGCGGGAAGGCGTTGGTGATGACCGCCAGGGTGGTCGGCTGCACCGCCGCGCCGCCGATGCCCATGACCGCCCGCCAGGCGATCAGCTCGCCGGGGCTGCTGCTGAACGCGCCCAGCAGCGAGCCGGCCGTGTAGACCGACAGGCCGATGAGCAGCACCCGACGCCGGCCGATCCGGTCGCCGATGACACCCCAGGAGAAGAGCAGGCCGGCGAAGACGAGGATGTAGGCGTCGATCGCCCACTGCAGCTCACCCTGGCTGGCACCCAGCTCGCGCTGCAGCGTGGGGATCGCGACGTTGAGGGTCGTGTTGCCCATGATCACCACGAGCAGGCAGACCGTCATGGTGGCCAGCACCCACCACCGGCGAGCGTGGCCGGGCCGCTCCTCGGCGACCTCGGGGAGCGACCGTTCGGTCGCCGTCACGCCCCGCCGTCCGGGGTCCCGGCGGCGCGGGACCTCCGCCCCGGGTCGACGAAGTCGGCGAAGGCCTCCAGGTTGCGCAGGGACTCGCCCCGCTTGACCCGCCACTCCCACTCCCGCCGGATCGACGTGCCGAAGCCGATCTCGAGCATGGTGTTGAAGTGGTCGTCGGCGTAGCTGAGCACCGCGCCGAGCACGCGGTCGAGCTCGTC
>DATIMX010000049.1:0-6587 GCA_035474935.1 Geodermatophilus sp.
CGGCATCTCTGCCGAGGCGGCACGCGCCCTCGACCGGGTGGCCGAGGGCGCGTCGGGCACTCAGCCGAGGGCCGGGACCACGGTGGAGGGGTCGCCGTCGGCGGCGGCGGCCAGGGCTGGCACGGCCTCGTCCAGCAGGTAAGGCAGCGACAGTGGGCTGCCGAAGCCGAGCGCGGCGGACACATCGCCGGAGTAGCTACCGAGCAGGACCGTACGGCCCTGGGTCACCACGTCGAGGCTGGAGAACAACGTGTCCGCATCGGCGTCTTCCTGGTTGTACCCGTTCACCGCCAGCACGTCTGCGTTCAGCAGGTCCAGCCGCTCCTGGCTGAGGTCGGTGCTGGCGTCGGGGACGGTGAAGCCGAGATCAGTGAAGAACTGGGTGCGCAGGTCGTCGTCGCCGAGCAGGTAGTGGCCTGAGCCGACGCCTGTCAGGTCCACGGCGATCGAGCTGCCGGCGAAATCGGGGTTCTCGTTGACCGCTTGGGCCAGCAGGCGACCGTAACGTGTCCACCGTCGCCTCCATGACCGAAGAACTGCGGCGCGGGTGAAGCCTGCAGCCGCCGGCTGCGGCCACAGCCAGCGCCGACGACGAAGGCTGAGAGCCGGCCGGCGTGGTGGCAGTTCTGGTTGCAGTTGACGGCGTTCCAGCTCATCCGTGGAAGTGCGCGGCCGCTCATACCCGCTGGTCAAACGGTATACGGAACTTCGGCGAACCACCGTGAACGCGATCATGACGGCCTGGCAGTGTGGGGGTCAGGGGTTCGAGTCCCCTCAGCTCAACCCAATCGATCAGGCCGTTCTCCCGCTGGGGAACGGCCTTCGTCGTCTCCGACGCGGTGGATGCTCCGTCGGACCGTGAGGGTGTTGGCGATCAGGTCGATGTCCTTCCACTGCAGCGCCAGCGCCTCGGACTGGGGAGTCCCAGGGCGAGGGCGACGGTCCAGCGCGCCGAGTTCACGACAAGGCGCGAGAGCTCCCCGAGCTCTCTGGCCGAGGTATTGGCTTCAAGTGCCGTGGCGGGGCTGACCGAGGACAGCGCAGCGTCGAGGCGAAGGTCTGACTCCCGACCCCCAACGATCGGTAGAACGGAACCCAGCCAGCTCAGTGCGGCCCGAGGGCTGACCGAGATGGTGGCGCACCGGTGACGTCGGCGCCCGACCCGATGCCCTCGGTGTCCGGCGTGAGCGCCGCGAGGACGTCCTCCTCGTCGTCGTGGGCGCGCCGCACGGCGGCGGTCAGCAGCCGGAGCTGGCGGTCCAGCGGCTCCTGCCGGTCGGCCGATGCCACGCGCTTGAGGTCGGCGAGGGCCGCGCACATCTTCCGGGTCACCTGCGGCTCCGACGCCCCGGCCAGGCGGATCTCGTCGAAGGCCAACCGGACATAGCCTGCCCAGCTGACGGTCCGCTCGACCAGGCGGACGACGCCGTCCTCGTCGCGGTGTTCACCGCACGGCAGGGGGCGACGGGCGATCTGGCGCAGCAGGTCGTGGAGCCGGTGCAGCGCCTGGACCGCTGTCGTGGGGTCGTTGAACGGCTGTGCGATCGACCGCACGGCGATGTCGACGAGCTTCCGGAAGCCGTAGGCGAGGTCCTCGGTGTGCACGCGCTCCCCGGCGAGCAGGACGTGGCGGGTGACGTCCGTGGCCCGGAGCCGACCGGCCGGACCCCCATCCCCACTCACCGTCGACCGGGGGTCCGGATGCACCCGGAACAGCGGCGCGCCGCCGACGACGAAGTCCCCGATGACGGGGACCAGCTCCAGCACGCAGTCCGCCCGGCGGGCCGCGGCGACCAGTGCGGGCCGGTCGACGCGGATCAGGTTGCCGGGCTGTGCGGCGACCATCTCCTCCGGGCCGCCGGTGACGACGGGCAGGTCTCCGTGCTCGCGGACGATGAACTCGCGGCTGCGGTCGCCGACGAGGTCGATCAGCCCGGCGACGCGCAGGCCCTGGCCGGCGTGGTGCACGTACAGGATGAGCACGACGATGCTGGCGAGCATCAGGACGTAGCACAGCAGCATCGACAGTCCGGGGACCGTGCCGGTGTCGGAGCCCCGGATCTCGCGGAGGGTCAGCACCGCGGCCAGGAAACTCGCGCCGAACAGCCCGATCGCCAGCTGGCTCCACCGGTCGGTGAGCAGCGCCCCCACGATGCGGGGCGAGAACTGGCCCATCGCCAGTTGGACCGCGACGAGGGTGACCGTCAGCACGAGGCTGGTCAGCGACACCATCGCGGTGGCGAAGGAGGACAGGATCGTCTGCGCGTCGGACGGCGTCCCGGTCAGGCTCTGCGGGACGAGCCGGTAGGCCGTCGCGCGGTCGACGGCGAGCGTTCCGAGGGTGAGGAGGACCCCCGCGGCCAGGCAGCCGAGCGGCAGCAGCCACAGGCTGCTGCGGACGAAGCGCTGGAGCCGCAGCCTGCTCATGCGGTGGAGGTACCGCCGACCGCGCCCCCGAGACCGGAGAGCAGCGGGGGCCCAGCGTGGGGCGAGGTGTTGGAAGCCTTCGGCCCCGTCGCCTCGATGGACGACTCATACCCGATCATGGTCTGCCCTCCGTGTGGACGGATGCGCTCGTGCGGACGCACCTGACCCGGCGACCTCGCGGATCGCCCAGTCCTCTCATGGAACCGGTGCCGACGGGGCAGCTCCATCGGCAGAACGCCCTATTCAGGCCCGGCAGGGCGAAGGGAACAGGGGCACGTACAGACCTTCCCGCTCGGCCCGCACCGCGGCGAGCGTCCTCGTGGGCGCACCGAGCTTGACGAGGATGTGCTCCAGGTGGGCTGCGACGGTTCGCAGGGCCACGACCAGCGCGCGGGCGATCTGCTGGTTGGAGCACCCGTCGATCAGCAACCCGAGCACCTCGAGCTCGCGCGGAGTCAGCCCCTTGAGGTCGGTCGCGGGGGAGAGGACGACCGTCCCGACCCAGCGTGCCGATGCCTCCTCGGGAGCGGCCAGGACGGTCACGCGGACGTGCCCGTCGGGGGCGTGGCGGCCTCCGCGCGGCCACAGGAAGGACGTGAAGACCTGGCCGTCCTCGATGTAGGCGCGTGCCATGGTGACGACGGGCGATCCATCCGCGAGCAGTGCATCGCCGTCGAGGCCGGGCAGTGGTCCTGTGGCTCCGCTACAGCACAGCACCGCGCCGGCGGTGGCCCCCCGCACCACCCGCGCTGCCGCGGCCAGTGAGCGCAACGGGTCGATCCCGCGCGCCAGAACGGGCGTGAGCCGGTGCAGCCGGCGCCGCAGGACCCGGGGCGGTGGCTCCTTGCTCCTGTAGAGCAGCGCCAGGTGTCCGACGTGGCGCTGCCCTCCGTCGAACAGGGCGACGCCCAGGGCCTCGTGGAAGCCGGCGGGGATGAAGCACTCGGCCCATGTCGGCAGGTCTGCCGCCGGGTAGGGCAGGTCGGATGGGCTCAGCGGCGGGCGCGCGGGGTCGGTATGGGCCACCTCGATGTCGTGCGCAATGGTGGGCCCGCTCAGGTACTGCAGGGTGCCCTCGTCGAGGTCGGAGCTGGCCACGGTGGGGTAGCTGCTGCTCATCGGGTCGGTGAGGGCCAGCCACGCGGCGTCGAAGGGGACGAGTCGGCGGAGCCTCTCCAGCATCCCCTGCGCGCGTTCGGGCAGTGGACTGGTCGAGTCGGCGATCGCGCCCAGTTCGAGGCTCGGCCTCGCCCCCATCGGTTCCCCCGGGCCGCGGCGTCGGCACGGCAGGACGTCTCTTCTCGACGTCGCCGGCACCGGACCCATCCGCGCGCATTAGTACCGGAAGAGAGACGGAGTAGTCCCAGGTCGCGGTGAGGGAAAGTCGCAGTGGTAGAAGGCGCCGCCTATCGGTGCCCTGGGCGCGGGTACGCGGCGGAGCAGTAGCGTGGTGGTTCGTGGAGTTGCGCCAGCTCAGGTACTTCCTGGCGGTGGCCGAGGAAGGGCGCTTCAGCCGTGCGGCGCGCCGGCTGCACATCGCCGCGCCGTCCCTCTCCCAGCAGATCCAGGCCCTGGAACGAGAACTGCGCGTGCCGCTCTTCGAGCGCACGCCGCAGCGCGTCGAGCTCACGATCGCCGGGCAGGCACTGGTCGGGCGGGCAAGGGTGATCCTCGCCGAGGTGGAGCGGGCGCGAGCGGAGGTGCGCGCCGCCGGCACGGGTCGGGAGCGGCTGACCCTCCGGGTGGCCAACATGGCCGACCTGGTCCTGGACGGTCCGTTGAGAGGGCTGGGCCAGGGCATCGACGGGATCGAGGTCTCGGTGAGCTCCAGCCGAGGGGACGACGCGCTGGAAGCCGTCCGTCAGGCCCGTGCCGACGCGGCGGTGGTCTGGAGCCGACGCCCGATCGACCGTGACCTCGACGGCGTCGTCCTCGGCTCGGTGTTGTTCGGCGTGGTGCTCCCGCTGGGCCACCGGACGGCCGACTCGGCGAGGGTGCCGGTCGCTGCCCTCGCCGGCGAGGTGCTGGTCATGTTCCCGCGCGGACCGTTCGCCGGCATCTGGGACCGCACGGTGGACCACTTCTTCCCCGACGGTGCGGGTGCAGGGCAGGTCGTCGTCGAACCGAACCTCCTCAACAGTCCCGAGGCGGTCCTGCGCGCGGTGGCGGCAGGCGTCGGCGTCGCCGCCGGCATCGTGGGGGTTCCCGACAACGCGGGGTTCGACGGCATCGAGACCCGGCGTCTCGAGCCCGACCTGCGGCTCGAACTGGAGGCCGTCTGGCGGGCGCCCCCCGGGCGGTCCGTCCGCAGGCTCATCGACTTCCTGGTGCAATCGGTGCGCGACCCCGGTACCGCCATCGAGGCAGCCGAGCACCCCGGTGGCGGCACCGGCACGTCGCTCAGGGTGTGAGGACCACCTTCTCGCAGCGCTCCTTCTTGTGCTTGAAGATGTCGTAGCCGTGCGGTGCCTCGGCCAGCGGCAGGCGGTGGGTGATCACCCGGGTGGGGTCGATCTCCCGGCGCTCGATGCGCTCGAGCAGCGGGCGCATGTACCGCTGGACGTGGCACTGCCCGGTCTTCAGGGTCAGGGCGCGATTCATCCAGCTGCCGGCCGGGAACTTGTCGATGAACCCGCCGTACACGCCGATGACCGAGACGATGCCTCCGCTGCGGCAGGAGGTGATCGCCTGGCGCAGGGCGTGCGGCCGGTCGGTCTCGGACCGGACGGCCTGCTTGGCCCGGTCGTAGAGGTGCACGTGGGCGGCGCCGTGGGTCGCCTCCATGCCGACGGCGTCGATGCACTTGTCCGGTCCGCGGCCGCCGGTCAGCTCGAGCAGGGCCGAGCGGACGTCGGTGTGCGAGTAGTCGATCGTCTCGTAGCCCTGCGAGGCGGCCATCTCCAGCCGGTACGGGACGTCGTCGATGGCGATCACCTTCGCCGCGCCGAGCACCCGCGCGCTGTCCATCGCGAACTGCCCGACCGGCCCGGCGCCCCACACGGCGACCACGTCGCCGTCGGCGATCTCGCACATCTCGGCGCCCATGTAGCCGGTGGGCAGGATGTCGGAGAGGAAGAGCACCTGCTCATCGGTGAGGTCGGACTCGATCTTCAACGGGTTGACGTCGGCCAGTACCACGCGGGCGTACTCGGCCTGGCCACCGGCGAAGCCGCCCGTGAGGTGCGAGTAGCCGTAGATGCCCGCGACCGGGTGGCCGAACATCTTCTCGGCCACGCCGGCGTTGGGGTTGGTGTTCTCGCAGCAGGACCACAACTGGTTCTGGCAGGCGAAGCAGGCGCCGCAGCCGATGGGGAAGGGGACGACGACGCGGTCGCCGACCCGGATCTTGTCGCGGTCGACGCCAGGGCCGACCTCGACCACCTCACCCATGAACTCGTGGCCCATGACGTCGCCCTTCTGCATCGTCGGCACGTAGCCGTCGAGCAGGTGCAGGTCGGAGCCGCAGATCGCCGTGGCGGTGATCTTCACGATCGCATCCCGGCTGTTGAGGATGGCCGGGTCCGGGACGTCGGTGACCTCGACCTTGTTGGGGCTGACCCAGCAGTTGGCCTTCACGCCAGGACCTCCTTGCGCTCCTCGTCGGTCAGGGGTCGGGCGGGGTGCTGCGGGAACTCCTCCCGGGCCTGCTTGCCCCGGGGTGCGCCGTCGCTGCGGATCACCTCGCCGGTCTCCAGGACTTGCTTGAACCGGCGCAGGTCGTCGTCGAGCTGCTGGGAGGGCTCCTCGCCGAAGTACTTCGCCGCGGCCTTGCCCAGCGCGCCGCCCGGCATCTCGTAGCTCAGGGTCACGTGCACCTCGGTGCCGCGCCCGCCCGGCGCGGGCACGAAGCGGACCTCGCCGGAGTTGGGACGTCGGCGCCGTCGACCGAGCGCCAGGCGATGCGCTGCGCCGGGACGTCGTCGGTCGTCTCGGCGTCCCACTCGACGTCCTGGCCGAACGGCGCGCTTGCCCTCCAGTGGCTGCGGCCGGGTCCCGTGACGCGCACCTCCTCGAGGTGCGCCATGAACGTGGGCAGCCGGTCGAGCTGCCGCCAGAAGGCGTACACCTCCTCCGGTGGCCTGGTGACGGTCGTGGTGGACGTCAGTTCCATGGGTGTCGCGGTCTCCTTCCGGATCGTGCGGGTGACGGCTGCGTAGACG
>DATIMX010000050.1:0-7190 GCA_035474935.1 Geodermatophilus sp.
CACGATCGTCGCCCCCGCGGCGGTGTAGTCGCCGTCCGGGATGGACGAGCCCTCCCCCGCGCCCCGCTCGACGAGCACCGTGTGCCCGGACCGCACCAGCTCGGTCACCCCCGCAGGGGTGAGCGCCACCCGGTACTCCCGGTTCTTGACCTCTCGGGGAACCCCGACCCGCATCGTCCGCTCTCCTGGTCCCGGTGAGGCGTCCCGAGGGTGACGGGACGCCGCACCGCGTCGTGGGCCTCCCCGGTGGGGGCGCGCCTCGCGCGGAGTGTAGGAGAAGGACCCCCTCGCCCCCCGCCACTCGCACGCTCGTGGCGGGACCCTGCAGGGAGGCCGGGGAGGGTCCTTCTTCAGGCGGCGGCAGTCGTGAACCCGCAGGCGGTGACCGCGGCGCTGCAGACGTCCTCGTCCTGCTGGCCGGTGCCTCCGCTGGCGCCGAGCGCCCCGACCAGCCGGCCGTCGGCGTAGACCGGGACGGCGCCCGGCTGCGGCGTGAAACGGCCCCCGGTCATCGTGGTCAGCGCGGCGGAGAAGTTCGGCAGGCTGTCCATCTTGGCCTTCTGCCCGGCGCTGGGCATGCCGTAGGCCGCCGCGGTCCAGGCCTTGCCCTGGGCGACGTCGGTGGAGATCCACGGTGCGCCGTCGGTGCGCAGCAGGCCCACGAGGTGGCCCGCGGCGTCCATGACGGCGAAGGACATCGGCACGCCGACCCGGGCGCACTCCTCCCGGGCGGCGGAGAGGAGGGCCAGGGCCTGGTCGGAGGTCAGCACGAGGTCAGCCTGCCAGCGCCCCAGGGGTCTCCGCCTGCGGGGAGGGCGCCCGGGACGGAAGGTGGTCGCATCCCCCGTCCGGCAGGAGGAGCGCCCGTGCCCCTGTACGCCCCGTCCCCCGCGCTGCGCGGTCGCCAGCTGGCCGCCGACGTCGGGCTGCTGGCCTGGCTGGTGCTCTGGGTGCTGGTGGCCCGGACGGTGCACGGCGCGGTGCTGGCCCTGGCCGAGCCCGGCCGCGCCGTCGAGGACCTCGGCGCGGCGGTGGCCGGCAGCATGTCCTCGGCCGCCCGGGCCGCCGAGGACGTCCCCGTGGTCGGCGACGAGCTGGCCGCACCGTTCGAGGTCCTGGGCTCGGCCGGCGGGTCGGTCGGCGGCGCGGGACAGGCCGCGCAGGACGCCGTGGGCACGCTCGCCACGGTGCTCGCCGTCGTCCTCGTCGTCCTCCCGGTGGGCTGGCTGCTGCTGCGCTGGCTGGCCTGGCGGCTGGGCTGGGCCCGGGCGGCCGGCGCCGCCCGGCGGCTGGCCACCGCCGACCCGGCGGTGCTCGCGGCGCGGGCGCTGGCCACCGCGCCGCTGGGCCGGCTCGCCGACCTGCCGCCCGGCACCGCCGACGCGTGGCGGGCCGGCGACCCGGCCGCGACCCGCGCCCTGGCCGCCGTGGAGCTCGCCCGCCTGGGACTGCCCGCGGACACCCTCGGGCGGGAGGAGCGCCGGTTGGGGTTGAGGTGACGCCTGGGACTGCCGATGACCGGGAGGACACCAGGAGGTACTGCGTGGCACGGCAGGCACGACGACGGGGACGCGGGACCGGCACGGTCGCCGCGGTGGCGGCGGTCGGGCTGATCGCGCTGAGCGGGCCGGTCACCGAGGTCGCCGCGACGGTGACCGCCTCCCGGACGGCGCTGCCCGCGGTCCCGGCGCCCGCGGCGGCGCTCCCCCGCGCGGTCACGGTCGTCGCCCCACCCCCGGCCGCGCCGGCCGCCGTCCCGCCGGTGAGCGTGGTCGACGTTCCACGCCCGCGGCAGATCGAGGTCCGGGTGCGTCCCGTCGTCCCCCACGGCGTGATGCCCGACACCGACCCGCCGGCCTCGTCGTGCGGCGGCTACGCCAACCCGCGGCAGATCCTCCCCGGCGTCGTGCCCGGCGTCGCCTCGGCCACGGTCAGCTGGCAGGCCGACGGGCACACCGAGGTGCAGCGGTACCGGGTGCAGGCGGTCAGCCAGCGGCTGGTGCCCGGCCTGCAGCCCGAACCGCCGATGCTGATCGCGCCCCAGCCGGCCGACTGCGTGCCGGTCACGGTGGCGTTCACCGGGCTGACATCCGGCGTCCCCTACGTGTTCTGGCTCGAGGAGGAGGTGCCCGACACCTTCGGCGTGCTGCGCTGGGTCCAGGTGGGCACCTCGGCCCCCGCCGTCATCAACTGACGCCGACGGCCCCCGTGCAGGGGGGCCGTCACTCGGCGGGGCGCAGCCGCGGCGCGGTCGCCCGGGCCTGCGCCGCGGCGAGCACGCCGATGACCGCCGAGGAGTTGCGGATCGCGCCCGAGAAGACCCGATGCACCGCCTCGTCGAGCGGCACCCGCTCCACGGTCATGTCGAGCTCCTCGTGCTCGACGACGAAGCCGTCCGGCCGGTCGGCGGCCGAGAGCCCCTCCGCGAGGTAGATCAGGATCTGCTCGTCGCAGAAGCCCGGGGTCGAGAAGTTGTTCGCCAGCAGCGACCAGCGCTCCGCGGCGAGGGACGCCTCCTCGGCGAGCTCGCGCTGCGCGGTGGCCAGCGGGGCCTCGCCGTCGGCGTCGCGCAGGCCGGCGGGCAGCTCCCAGAGGTAGCCGCGGACCGGGTGGCGGTACTGGCGGACCATCACGATGCGTCCCTCGTCGTCCACCGCGGCGACGCACACGGCGCCGATGTGCCGGACGATCTCCCGCACGCTGTCCCCGCCGCCGGGCATCGCGACGGTCTCCTTGACGAGGGTGATGATGCGGCCCTCGTGCACCGTCTCGGTGGCGAGGGTCTCGTACTCCCCCGGCCGCGCAGGCTCGACCATCAGTCCTCCTCGCCGGCGCTCGTCGTCCTGATGGCCGTCGACGCTCTGCCCTCCGGGAACCTCGCGAGCTCGGTCACTAGATCCCGACCTTCTCTTCCTCGTCCAGCGGCACGGGCAGCCGCGCGGACTCGGAGAAGTCGATCGCCGCCTGCACGAACGCCGCGAACAGCGGGTGCGGCCGGGTCGGGCGGCTCTTGAGCTCCGGGTGGGCCTGGGTGCCGACGAAGAACGGGTGGACCTCGCGCGGCAGCTCGGCGAACTCGACCAGCAGGCCGTCGGGCGAGGTGCCCGAGAAGACCAGCCCGGCCTCGCCGATCCGGTCGCGGTAGGCGTTGGCCACCTCGTAGCGGTGCCGGTGCCGCTCGGTGATGTCGCACGAGCCGTAGGCCTGGGCGACGACCGAGCCCTTCTGCAGGGTGGCCGGGTAGCTGCCCAGCCGCATGGTGCCGCCCATGTCGCCGCGCCCGGCGACGACGTCGACCTGGCTGGCCATCGTCGCGATGACCGCGTCGGGGGTGTCCGGGTCGAACTCGGCCGAGTTGGCCTCGGGCAGCCCGGCGAGGTTGCGCGCGGCCTCGATGACCATGCACTGCAGCCCCAGGCACAGGCCCAGCAGCGGGACGCCGTTGACCCGCGCGTGCCGGATCGCGCCGAGCTTGCCGTCGATGCCGCGCACCCCGAACCCACCCGGGATGCAGACGCCGTCGACGCCGGCCAGCGCCCGCTCGGCGCCCTCCGGGGTCTGGCAGTCGTCGGAGGGCACCCAGCGGATCTCCACCCGGCTGCGGTGGGCGAACCCGCCGGCCCGCAGCGCCTCGGTGACCGACAGGTAGGCGTCGGGCAGGTCGATGTACTTGCCGACCAGCGCGATCGTCACCGTCTGCTTCGGCGCGTGGACCCGGTCCAGCAGGTCGCCCCACACGGTCCAGTCGACGTCCCGGAACGGCAGGCCCAGCCGGCGGACGACGTAGGCGTCCAGGCCCTCCCGGTGCAGCACCTTGGGGATGTCGTAGATCGACGGCGCGTCGGGGCAGGAGATCACGCCCTCGGCGTCGACGTCGCACATCAGGCTGATCTTGCGCTTGAGGCCGGTGCCGATCTCCCGGTCCGAGCGGCACACCACCGCGTCGGGCTGGATGCCGATGTTGCGCAGCGCGGCGACCGAGTGCTGCGTCGGCTTGGTCTTCAGCTCACCGGACGGCGCGATGTAGGGCACCAGCGAGATGTGCAGGAAGAAGCAGTTGTCCCGGCCGATCTCGTGGCGCACCTGGCGGGCGGCCTCGAGGAAGGGCAGCGACTCGATGTCGCCGACGGTGCCGCCCACCTCGGTGATGACGACGTCCACCCGGTCGGAGGTCCCCGCCGCCGCTGACATGATCCGGGCCTTGATCTCGTTGGTGATGTGCGGGATGACCTGCACGGTGTCACCGAGGTACTCGCCGCGCCGCTCCTTGGCGATCACGTCCGAGTAGACCTGGCCGGTGGTCACGTTCGACCGGCCGGTGAGGTCGGTGTCGAGGAACCGCTCGTAGTGCCCGATGTCCAGGTCGGTCTCGGCGCCGTCCTCGGTGACGAACACCTCGCCGTGCTGGAACGGGTTCATCGTCCCGGGGTCGACGTTGAGGTAGGGGTCCAGCTTCTGCATGGTGACCCGGAGGCCACGGCTGGACAGCAACGCCCCGAGGGAGCTGGCCGTTAGGCCCTTGCCGAGAGAGGAGACGACCCCACCGGTGACGAAGACGAACTTCGTCGGCTGGGAGTTGTGGAGGAGAGTCCTCATCCCGTGGTCATGAGCCCCGTAGTCATGGTCACGCGTTCCATGCGGTCGATCCACGGGAGACCACCGTAACACGATCAGTCCCCTCCCCCGCCGGGCCCGCGGCCGTGCCGTCGCCCACCGTCGCGCCTCCCCCGCCGGGATCCCGCGGGCCCGCCGCGAGCCACACCAGCAGCGGCACCAGCAGGGACGCCGCCGTCGCCGGCAGGGCCACCCCGGAGTCGTTGGCCGCCGCCCCCAGCGCCAGGCTGAGCGCGGTGGCGAGCAGCCCGGCCCGCAGCACCGCGAGGTCACCCGGGGCCAGCAGGTCGCGCCGGCCGCGCAGCAGCCCCGGCCCGCGCAGCGGCCCCGGCAGCCGGCGCTGCACCTCCCCCGCCCACCGTCCCCCCTCCGGGCGCACCAGCCAGACGGCGGCGACCAGCGCGACCGGCAGCAGCCAGGCCAGCGGGCTGCCGAACAGGATGCCGAGGTTGGCCTCCGCCTTGCGGGTGACCACCGTCCACGCCTCGCCGGTGAGCAGCTGCTCGACGAAGCGGCCCAGGTGGCTGCGCTCGGCAGGCGGCCGCAGCCAGTCGACGTACGCCAGCGCGCCGACCGCCGCCACGGCCAGCGCCAGCACCGCCGCCATCCGGGTCACCGTCACGCGGGTGCCGGTCAGCAGCATCGCCAGCAGCAGGAACCCGGGCAGCGCGGCCAGCACCCCGCCGAAGTCGCGGCCCAGCGCCGGCGCCCCGACGACCAGCACGGTGAGCGCCCCGGCGCCGAGCACGACGGCCGCGGTCACCACCCGCGCCCGGCCCGCGGGAGCCCGGCGGGCGGCGGCGGTGGCGAGCAGGGCGGTGAGCAGCAGCGCGCTGACCGCGAGCAGGCCGAAGCCGAGGTTGCCGTAGCCGGTGAACCGCCCGGCCACGATCGGGTCGTAGCCGAGCAGCCCGTCGAGCTCGAGGGTGGACCCGGTCAGGACGTCGCCGACGAGGGTGCCCAGCGTGATCGCCAGGACGACGACCGGCGGGCCCAGCGGGTGGCGCCGCCAGGGCCCCAGCGCGGCGATCGCGAGCACCGCCAGCGCGGCGAGCAGCACGCTCCCCGCGAGTGCCAGGCGCGGGACGCCGGCGCGCTCCCAGGGCAGCAGCCCGGCGAGGTAGCTGGCGACCGGCACCGCGGCGGCGCCGAGGGCGACCGGGCGCACCGTCCTGCGCAGTCGCTCCCCGGCCGGTCGCGGTGCCCGGTCGCGGCGCCGTCCCCCGGCCGCGAGCAGGCCCAGCCCGACGACGGCGGCGCCGAGCAGCACGAGTGCCCAGAAGAAGGTGCCGGTGCTGCGGTAGTGCACCGAGGCGGCGGTGTTGGCCTGCTCGAGCGCCTCGATCGCCTCGGCCAGCGGCGGCCGCTCGCCGTCGGCCTGCAGCGCCTGCCCGTTCATCGACGCCGGCCGGTCCAGGCCCAGGGCGGCGAGGACGGTGGGGGCGACGTCGATCAGCTGCACGAACGGCGCCCGGCCGGTGCTCGCCGAGGTCAGCCAGCGCGGCTCGCCGAACCCGGGACCGGAGGCGATGCCGACGTGCAGCTGCGCCCGGCCGTCGTTGACCTCGGAGATGCCCTGGACCAGCAGCAGCGTCTCTCCCGGCGCCGCCGCCACGGCCTCGACCAGTCGGCCGAGCGCGGCGTCGATGCCGGCGAGTGCGGCGGCGCGGGGCCGCGGCTCGGTGCCGGTGTCGCTGCCCTCGAGCCCCGGCTCCCCGGCGTCCACCAGGTCGTCGAGGCCGACCAGCACCAGGGGGCAGCCGGTCAGCAGCTCCCCCGGGTCGGTGGGCAGCTGGTCCCGCTGGCCGATCGTGACGCCGGGCGCGGCGACGGCCAGCGCCGGCGCCCGGCCGACGACGGTGGCGCAGCCGACCGCGGTGCCCAGCGCCGCGGGCTCGGTACCGAAGCGGGCCGTCGCGGGGTCGTCGGCGACCGCGGCGACGGCGGCCTGCGGATCGGCCAGGCCGGCCGCGGCCAGCCGCTCCTGCAGGCCGCAGTGCGACAGCGCGGGGCTGGCCGGCGGCACCGGCGGGACCTCCTCCGGCGGTGGCTGGGCACCCGGGTCGGCCGGCACCTCGGGAGGCAGCGGCACGGTCGGCAGCGGCACCGGCGGCATCGACTCGTCGGGGGCCGGGAACCGGGCGCGGTTGCCCGCGCCGAGCGTCGCCCAGCCGTCGAGCACGCAGCTGGTGGCGCGCGCGGCCCGCACCGACACCGCGCCGATCGCGGAGCCCTGCGCCAGCGCCCACAACGCCGGTGTCGCCTGCGGGTCGACGTCGTCCCACACCAGGCCGGGGACGCCGACGACGACCACGCGGTCGGCGGCGGCCTCCTCGGCCGGCGCGGCCGTCGCGGGGTCGGCGACCGGCACGGCGGTCAGCAGGACGGCGAGGACGGCGAGCAGCAGCGCCGCGAGCCGGCTCATCGCGGTGCGCCCAGCAGCTCGCGGTAGAGGGCGACCAGCCGGCGGGCGGTGGCGGCCTCGTCGGGCCAGGTCGCCGCCTGCCGGGCGCCGGCCTCGGCCAGCGCCCGGGCGCGCGCCGGGTCGCCGAGCAGGCCGGCGACCGCGTCGGCCA
>DATIMX010000051.1:0-6724 GCA_035474935.1 Geodermatophilus sp.
GGGACGGCGGACGAGCTCGTCCTGCTCGACGTCTACCGGGGCTACACCCGACGGCTGCGCGAGGCGCACGCCATGGACTTCGACGACCTGATCATGACGACGGTCCACCTGCTTCAGGCCTTCCCGGATGTCGCCGAGCACTACCGCCGCCGCTTCCGCCACGTGCTGGTCGACGAGTACCAGGACACCAACCACGCGCAGTACGTGCTGGTCCGCGAGCTGGTGGGGCCGGAGGGTGGCGCCGTCCCGCCGGCCGAGCTGTGCGTCGTCGGGGACGCCGACCAGTCCATCTACGCCTTCCGCGGCGCCACGATCCGCAACATCGACGAGTTCGAGCGCGACTACCCGCAGGCCACGACGATTCTGCTGGAGCAGAACTACCGCTCCACGCAGCGCATCCTCAAGGCGGCCAACCAGGTCATCGCGAAGAACACCGGCCGGCGTCCGAAGAACCTCTGGACCGATGCCGGGGACGGCGAGCTGATCGAGGGCTACGTCGCCGAGAACGAGCACGACGAGGCCGCCTGGGTGGCCGAGCAGATCGACGCGCTGGTCGACGAGGGCCAGGCCAAGCCCAAGGACATCGCGGTCTTCTACCGGACCAACAACGCCTCCCGTGTGTTCGAGGAGGTGTTCATCCGCGTCGGCATGCCCTACAAGGTGGTCGGCGGGGTGCGCTTCTACGAGCGCAAGGAGGTCCGCGACGCGCTGGCCTACCTGAAGCTGGTCGCCAACCCGGCCGACGTCGTGAGCCTGCGCCGCATCGTCAACGTGCCCAAGCGGGGGATCGGCGAGAAGGCCGAGTCCTGCATCGAGTCCTTCGCCGACCGGGAGCGGATCGCGTTCGGGTCGGCGCTGCGCCGGTGCTCGGAGGTCACCACCCTGGCGCCGCGGTCGCTCAAGGCGATCCAGGAGTTCGTCGCGCTGCTGGAGGAGTTCGAGCAGCTGGCCGAGACCGGCTCCGGTCCGGCCGCGCTGCTGGAGAGCATCCTCGACCGCACCGGCTACCTCGCCGAGCTGGAGGCCAGCACCGATCCGCAGGACGAGGGCCGCGTCGACAACCTCAACGAGCTCATCTCGGTGGCCGCGGAGTTCGAGGCGGCCAACCCGGGCGGCTCGGTCACCGACTTCCTCGAGCAGGTGTCGCTGGTCGCCGACGCCGACCAGATCCCCGTGGCCGGGGACGAGGCCGGCGTCGTCACGCTGATGACCCTGCACACGGCCAAGGGCCTGGAGTTCCCGGTCGTCTTCCTCACCGGCATGGAGGACGGCGTCTTCCCGCACCTGCGCGCCCTCGGGGACCCGCGCGAGCTGGAGGAGGAGCGCCGGCTGGCCTACGTGGGCATCACGCGGGCGCAGCAGCGGCTGTTCATCTCGCGGGCCACGGTGCGCACCAGCTGGGGGCAGCCGGCCTACAACCCGCCGTCCCGCTTCCTCGACGAGCTGCCGCCGGACACCGTGCAGTGGGCGGGCAAGGAGCCGACGCCCGCGCCCAGCACCGGCTACCGGTCGGCGCAGCAGCGGGTGGCGGCCACCGGGCTGTCCACCGGCGGGCTGCGCGGCGGCGCGGGCAACCGGCCGGTCATCTCCGTCGACGTCGGGGACCGGGTCAGCCACGACGCCTTCGGGCTGGGCACGGTCGTCGAGGTCAACGGCGTCGGGGACAAGGCCCAGGCCACGGTCGACTTCGGCTCCGGCGGGACCAAGCGCCTGGTCCTGCGCTACGCGCCCCTCGTCAAGCTCTGACCCGGGGAGCGGGGCCCGGAGGGCTCCGACGAGGTCCTGGAGTCGCGTCATGCGGCAGGGGACGGCACGTGGCCGCGGTGCATGACGGAAGCCGCCCCTGCGACGGTGGCTCGACGAGGGGGCCCGGAGGGTCCCCGAGAAGGGCCAGGATGCGCTCAGCGCAGCAAGGGGCACGGCACCTGGCCGCGGTGCGGTCCGGAGGACCGCGATGTCAGGGCCGCGGTGCGGTCCGGAGGACCGCGATGACGCAGATCAGATGACCACGCCGTGCTCGGCGAGCCACTCCTGCGGGTCGATCGGGCGGCCGGTCATGCCGCCGCGGTGGATCTGGTAGTGCAGGTGCGGGCCGGTGGACTGGCCCTCGTTGCCGATCTTGGCGATCGGGTCACCCGCGTGCACGATGTCGCCGGCCTGGACGTCGTAGTAGCGCATGTGGCCGTAGACGTGCACGTTGCCGTCGGGGTCCTGGATGTAGACGGCGTTGCCGTAGCCGGAGGCGCGGCCGGCGCGGATGACGACGCCGTCGGTGGCCGAGTAGATCGGCGTGCCCAGCGGCCCGGCGAGGTCGATGCCGTAGTGCATCGTGCCCCAGCGCATGCAGAAGCAGGTGGTGAGCCGGCCCTGCGTGGGCAGCACGGTCTTCGGCTCCCGGGCGGCGCGGGAGGCGGCCAGCTCGCCGAGCCGGGCCTGGGCCTCGGCCTCGGTGATGCCGCGGCGCACGCCGACGTCCTCGAGGTCGCCGCTGAAGCCGACGTCGGAGGCGACGCCCAGGCCGTAGTCGGCGGCGCTGACCGACAGCCCGGCCGTGTCGCTGCCGAGGGTGCTGGGCAGGGCGGCGACGACGGCGCCGGCGACGAGCGCGGCGAGCCACACGGGGCCGCGCCGGCCGGGGGGGCGCGGCAGGCGGCGACGCCGGCCGGCGGCGGGCTCCTCGGTGGCGTCGGGACCGGCGGTCTCGGCGGCCGGCGCCTCGGTCGTCTCGACGAAGGCGGGGACGGCGGGGACGGCGGGGATGGCGCCGGTGGCGGCCCCGACGTCGGTGCGCGGTCGCTCCAGCAGCGCGGGGCCGGTCGAGCGGATCACGGGGCACCTTCTTCGGGAGCGCCTCCCCGAGCGGGTGCCGCGGGGGCGACCCGTCGGGGGAGCGACGGCGGCGGGGACGTCCGGGGACGTCTGCCGGTGGGTACCGGCTCCGTGATCGGACCGTAACGATCAGTCAGCACCGCGAAGGGTCACCGACACCCGGGTGTCGACACGCCTGCGCCCGGTGGGGCGGGTGTGACGGGGGTGGCGGTGTCGCAGCGCACGACCGCCCGCCACGCGGAACGGGTGTGGCGGGCGGGGGGCATGGGGCGGCCCTCCCGCACGGCCCCCGCCGCGAGCTCGGTGAGGTACTGGAACGGCCACCCTTCAGGGGCCCGCGCCGAGCATGCGAGGCGCGGGGGGAAGGGTGGTCCTCTCTCAGGCGACGGCGGCCCGTGCGGGGGCCTGGGTCTGCGGCCGGCGGTGGCCGGCGAGAGTGGCGGCGACCTCGTCGAGGACGGCGCGGTGGAAGGGCAGTGACATGTGGCCGACGCCGCGCACCAGCACGTTGCGGGCCTGCAGGTCCGGGTGGTCGCACCGCCCGGCGCTGGTGGGGAGGACGACCTGGTCGAGGTCGCTGTAGATCGCGGTCACCGGCGTGCGGATGCCCGGCGCGGGCTCGGTGAGCTCCCGCAGCACCGGCGAGCCCGGCCGGAGCTGGCGCACCAGCGGGGTGGGCAGCAGGTGGGCGAGCACCGACCCCTGGTGCGGCGTCCCCAGCGTCACCAGCGACTCGACGTGCCGGTCACCGCCCTGGCGCTGCACGTGGTAGCGGGCGAGCAGACCGCCGAGGCTGTGCCCGACGACGTGCACCCGCTCGTGCCCGGTCTGCTCGCAGACGCGCTGCAGGTGCTCGCCGAGGGCGGCGGCGCCGCGCGCCACGTCGGTGAGCAGCGGGCTGTAGTTCCAGGAGCAGACGGAGGTGAACCCGCGGCGGCGCAGGCTGCGCCGCATCACCGCGAAGACCGAGTGGTTGTCGATCAGGCCGTGCACGAGGACGACGGGGACGCGCGCGGCCAGCGGGTCGGCGGCGAACAGGGCGCGCACCGCGGGCGGCTGCTCGCCGGGGCGGCACCGTGGGTCGGGGCGCAGCGGCTCGGTGCGCGTGCCGAGCGGGTAGATGAGCGCGTGGGCCCCGACGAGGGCCAGTTCGGTGAGCCCGCCGGTCAGCGTGGCCAGGCTCATCAGCGACCGCACCGGGTGCCGTGGCGCTCCCGGCCCGCCGGCGTCGGTGTGCGACGCTGGATCGGACTCCGGGTCGCTGAGTGGGCGCATCGTTCCTCCCCCGTCCGGGACCGCTGATCGGGTTCGTCCCGGCGGGGACGACGACCTCCCCGGGATACCCCAGTTCACCTGACGGTAAAGCGGCTGTGTGGTGTTCGTCACATCGGCGCCACGCACCGAGGCCAGTTCGTGACCGATGACGAAGGGGGAACCGTGGTCGCCCGAGATGGCTCGACCCGCGACCGCTCGACCCGCCCCGAGGGGAGGACAGCGCGCCCGTCCGCCCGCCGCGAAGGACCCCGCCGCCCGCCCGAGCCCGCCGCTGCGGTGCCGGCCGACGGGCTGGTCGTCGGCGAGCCGCCGGTGCTCGCCCGCGTGACAGGGGTGCTGCTCGTCCTCGCCGGCCTCGCCGGGGCGGCCGCCCTCTTCCCGACCTACCTCGTCGTCGGCGGCACCGAGGTGTCCCAGTCCGCCGGAGCGCTCAGCCTGCTCGCCGGCCTGCTGGTGCCCCTCGCCGCCGCGGCGGTCGGCGGCGGCCTCGTCGCCGGCCGGGTGCCGCGCCTCGGCCTCGCCTACGCCGGGATCGGCGGCGCGCTGGCCCTGGGGCTGCTGCTGATCGAGCTCTACCGGGCCAGCACCTCCACCATCCGGCCGGGCATCGAGGTCATCGCCGGCCAGCGGGTGCTCACCAGCTCGGTCGACGTCGGGCCCGGCTGGGTGCTCGGCGTGGTCGCCCTGGGGCTCACCGTGCTGGCCGGCGTCCTGGGGGTGGCCGCCTGGGGGCGCACCGTCATGGACGACGCCGGCACCCTCGACCCCGTCCGCCCGGCGCTCGCCGGCGCCGCGGTCGTGCTCGGGGTGGGTGCCGTGCTGTGCCTGGTGCTGCCGGCCGCCGACCTCCCCGACCGCATCGTCACCGACCCGACCACCGGCCTGCAGGTCGTCGTCGAGCAGGAGGGCCCGCAGGGGCTGCTCGAGCGTCCCGGGCTGGCGCTGCTCGGGGGCCTGCTGCTCGCCGGGACCGTCGTCCTGTGCTCGGTGCTGGCCCCCTCGCTGCGGCCGCGGCTGGCCGCGGTCGGTGGCCTGCTCGCCATCGCCGCAGTCGTCCTCGCCGCCGGGCTGAGCGGCCTGCGCGACGCCGTGGTGTCCGACGAGCTGGAGTGGACGCTGCCCGGCGTCGGGCTGCTGCTGGCCGGCGTCGGCTACGTCGTCCTCACGGTGCTGCCCTGGCGGCTGCGCCGGGCGCCGACCCGGTGACCGCACCCGACGCGGCCGGCGCGGAGCGCATCCGCGTCGTCGTCGCCACCTGGGGGGACGACGACGCCGACCGCGCCACCGGAACCGTCGCCCGCGGCCTGCGCGACGCCGGGATGGAGGTGGTCCACGCCGGCCGGCTCTCACTCGAGGCGCTCGCCGACACCGTGGTCCAGGAGGACGCCGACGCCGTCGGCCTGCCGGTGCTCCCCACGGACGCACCGGCGCTGCTCGCCCGGCTGGCCGCTCTGCTCGCCGACCGCGGCGTCGACGACGTCACCGTCTTCGGCTGCGGCGCGGACGCCGACCTGCCCGGCCGCATCCGGCTCTTCCCACCCGGCAGCCCGCCCGCGGAGATCGCCGACTGGCTGCGCGGCCAGCTCGGCGGATGACGGTGACCCCAGCGGTGAACAGGGCAGTCGTCGGGACGGCGGCGGCTCGGCGCACGGCTGCGGCTCCTCGTCGTCGGGCAACCCCGGTGGCCGGCGCCGTGTGATGCCGCCCACCCTCTCCGCGCCGGTGCGCGGCTCCGGTTCGGCGGGGGATACGGTGCCTGTTCGTGGATCTCTTCGAGTACCAGGCCCGTGACCTGTTGGCCTCGCACGGTGTCCCCGTGCTGCCCGGCGGCGTCGCCGAGACCCCCGAGCAGGCGGAGGCGATCGCCCGCGAGATCGGCACCACCGTCGTCGTCAAGGCGCAGGTGAAGACCGGTGGCCGCGGCAAGGCCGGTGGCGTCAAGCTGGCCGACAGCGCCGAGGACGCCCGGGCGCGCGCCCAGGACATCCTCGGCCTGGACATCAAGGGCCACATCACGCACAAGGTGATGGTCGCCCAGGCCAGCGACATCGCCGAGGAGTACTACTTCTCCTACCTGCTCGACCGGTCCAACCGCACCTTCCTGGCCATGGCCTCGAAGGAGGGCGGCATGGAGATCGAGCAGCTCGCGGTCGAGCGGCCCGAGGCGCTGGCCCGCATCCCGGTCGACGCCAGCAAGGGCGTCGACGAGGCCATGGCGGCCGAGATCGTCGACGCGGCGAACTTCCCCGCCGAGGTGCGCGACCAGGTGATCGCCATCGCCGTCGCGCTGTGGGAGGTCTTCACGCAGGAGGACGCCACGCTGGTCGAGATCAACCCGCTGGCCAAGGCGCCCGACGGCACCGTCCTCGCGCTCGACGCGAAGGTCACCCTCGACGAGAACGCCGCCTTCCGGCAGCCGGAGCACGCGGCGCTCGAGGACTCCGCGGCCGCCGACCCGCTCGAGGCCGCGGCGAAGGAGAAGGACCTCAACTACGTCAAGCTCGAGGGCGAGGTCGGCATCATCGGCAACGGCGCCGGCCTGGTCATGAGCACGCTGGACGTCGTCGCCTACGCGGGTGAGGAGTTCGGCGGTGTCAAGCCGGCGAACTTCCTGGACATC
>DATIMX010000052.1:0-5857 GCA_035474935.1 Geodermatophilus sp.
CGCCGTAGATCCGGCGGGCACCGGCGTCCCGCAGCATGCGGACCAGCTGGGCGGCGACGGTCGGGTGGGCCATGGCGACCTCCGGGGACGGGGGAGCGGCGGCGACCGCGTCTGGCTGGGCGTGCCCTACCCGGGAGGCCCGCTGTCGAGTCGTGGCGGGGGACGTCCTGCGGCGACACGCCGTCAGCGGGCGAGGAAGTGCACGCCGAGCCACACCCAGGCGAGGAGCACCGCGACCCGCCCGGGCGTCGTCCGCATGGCGGCGCCGACCGCCTCGTGGACGGTCGCCGGCCCCGCGCCGCGCCGCGCCGCGGCCTCCAGCGCGAGGGCGGTGACCAGCAGGACGGCGAACCCGACGGCGCCGGTCACCCCGGCCGCCGGCAGCCGGGACGGGTGACCAGCCAGGCGCCGGCCGCCAGCCAGGCGAGCGTCGCCCCGCCGCGCAGCACCGGCGAGGCCAGGACCGGGTCGGCCAGGTCGCTGAGCGTGGGCAGGTCGTCGTCGGCCAGGGTGACCAGTTCCCAGGCGACGGCGACTCCCAGCCAGCCGAGCCACGGCAGCCCGCGCCGGCCCACCGGCGCCGCCCCCGCGCCCGCGCGCCGGGCCAGCCCCGCCGCGGTGACGACGCCACCGGCGGCGGCCACGGCGAGCAGCGCGCCCGAGGACAGCTCGCCCGCGACGGCGACCGCGACGGCGCAGGCGACGGCCGCCGCGGCGCAGGTGAGCCGGCGCGCGGAGCGGGAACACCGCATCCGTGCATGCTGGCGCAGCCGACCGCAGGAGGGTGCTGGTCCTCGCCGTGGCGCTGGCCCCGGTGCTCGGCGCCTGGAACAACCTGGTCGTGCACCGGCTCCCGGGCCGGCCCGGGTCCTACGTGGTGGCCAACGTCGCGGCGGCGGGTGTCCTGCTGACGGCGGCCCGCGCGAGCGGCCTGTCCTGGGCCGAGCTGGGCCTCGGCCGCCGGCGGCTCGCGGCGGGCGCGCGGTGCGGCGGCACGTGTGCCGCCGTGGTCGCGGCCGGCTACGGCACGGCACTGGCGGTCCCCGCCCTCCGACCGCTGCTCGGCGACGCGCGGGCGTCCGGCCTCGGGGGCGGGGAGCTCGCCGGGCAGGTGCTGGTCCGGATCCCGCTCGGGACCGTCCTCTGGGAGGTCGCCTTCCGCGGGGTGCTGCTGGCGACGCTGGGCCGGCTGCTGTCCCGGCGCGGGGCGACCGGGGTCTCCGCCGCCCTGTTCGGCCTCTGGCACGTCCGGCCCACGCTCGGGGCGCTGGCGGCCAACGACCTGGCGGGTGGACCGCTGGCGCGCAGCGGCGCCGTGGTGCTGGCCTGCCTGGGCACCTCGGCCGCCGGCGTCCTCTTCGCCGAGCTGCGCCTGCGCAGCGGCAGCCTGCTCGCCCCCGCCCTGCTGCACCTGGCCACGAACTGCCTGGGCCCGCTCGCCGCGGCCGCCGTGCACAGGTGAAGGACCCCGTCCTCCTCACCGCTCGCAGGCTCGCGGCGAGCCTCTGGACGGGGCCGGCCCGGGACGGGCCCGGAGCCTCGGGACGGGGACGTCCTTACACTCGCGCTCGATGACGACGGCGAGGTGGCGGGCGGCGCTCGCCGTCCTCGCGGTGGTCGCCGGGGCCCTGGCGGTGCTGACCAACCTGACGCTCTTCCCGCTCTACTCGCTCAACCGCGACGACTCGGTCTACGTCGCCATGGCCCGGCTGCTCGAGACCGGCGCGGTCACCCTGCCCGCCGACCACGACGCCTTCCGGCCCTGGGCCTCGGCGGTGGTCGGCGACCGGATCGTGCTGAAGTACACGCCGCCCTGGCCGGCCGTGATCGCGGCCGGCGACCTGCTCACCGGCTCGCCGCGCGCGGCCCTCGCGGTCAGCGCCGCGGCCGCCGCGGTGCTCGTGGCGCTGCTGGCCGCCGAGGTGCTGCGCGACCGCGCCGTCGCCCTCACCGCCGGGGCGCTGTTCGCGCTCTCGCCGGTGGTCGTGGTGCAGAGCGGCACCTTCCTGCCGTACCTGCCCGCGCTGGCGCTGGGGCTGGGCGCCGCCGTCCTGCTGCTGTCCGGGGCGCGGCTGGGCTCGACGCCGCGGCTGGTCACGGGCGGCGCGGTGGCCGGGGTCGCCGCGTTCGCCCGGCCCTTCGACGCGCTGCTCACCGTCGCGCCGTTCGCGCTCGCCGTCCTGCTGGCCCGGGAGCGCGGGGGCCTCTCCCGGCCCGGCCTGGTCCTCCGGGTCGCCGCCGGGGCTCTGCCGGTGCTCGCGCTGACGCTGGTCTACAACGCCGTCGTGGTCGGCGGGCCGTTCCGGCTGCCGTTCACCGTCACCGGCCCGCAGGACACCTTCGGCTTCGGCGACCGCGGCGTCTTCCCGCAGTACACGGTGCACTTCACGGCCGCCGACGGCGTGACCGGGATGCTGGCCAACCTCCTCGCAACGCCGGGCTGGGTGGCCGGCGGGGTCGTGCTGGTGGTGCTCGCCGTCCTCGGCCTGGTGCGGACGCGCGGCGCAGCCCGCTGGGCGGTCGCAGCACTGGCCGTGGTGGTGCCCCTGGGCTACCTGCCGTTCTGGGGGCCGTGGGCGATCAGCGCGCAGTGGGAGGGCCTGGAGCTGTTCGGCCCCTTCTACTGGCTCCCGGTCGTCGTCCCGCTGGTCGTGTTCGGCGCCGCCGGGCTGGCCGTGGTGGTCCGGCGCGGGCGGGTGCCCGCCGCCGTCGTCGTCGCGGCGATGGTCGGGCTCACCGCGCTGGCCGTGCCCGGTCCGGTGACCGGCAACCGGGCGGTGACCGAGCAGTACCGGGCGGTGCAGCGGGTCGTCGAGGACGCCGGCCTCGACGACGCGCTGCTGTTCCTCCCGGAGCGGGGCGACCTGGGCTTCGAGAGCGACACGCCGTTCCTGCAGAACGACCCGTCGCTGCAGCAGCCGGTGCTCTACGCCGAGCAGCGCGGCGCGGCCGACCTCGCCCTGGCCGCGCGCTTCCCGGAGCGCTCCCCGTACCGGCTGTCGCAGGACGACGAGGGCCCGCCGGTCGTCGAGCCGCTGCGCGTGGACGCCGGCCCGCAGGTCGCCCTCCGGCTGCGGCTCGCCGTCCCCGCCGGCGCGCCCTCCGCCGTCGCCTACCTGCGGGTGGGGGACCGCACGTACGAGCAGCCCCCGGGCCCGTCCGGCGAGGTGACCTGGACCCTCGCCGCACCCGGCGCCGCGGCCGACCCGGGAGCGGTGGTGCTCGACGACGGCGGCGTGCTCGCCGCCGGCCTGGCCGTCCGCGCGCCGGGGGACGACGGCCCCGGCGACCGCTGGGAGCGGCGCATCGCGCACCGCACCGTCGACGGCGGGGCGCGGGTGGAACTGCTGCGGCCGGGCCAGGCCTGGGCGCGCACCGACGGCGGCGGCTGGGCGCCCGACGCGGCCGGCAGCCCGGTCGAGGAGCTCGCCCCCTAGGCGAGCTGCCGCGCCGGCCAGCCGAGGACCCGCTCCCCGCCCAGGCCGACGGCGAGCGGCTCGCAGTGGCCGCCGCGCCCTCGTCGGCGGTGCTGGACGTGCGGCGCCAGCCGGTTCCGTGCGGCCGCGCAACGGGGTTCCCGCCCCGGACCCGGCCCGGGAGCATGGCGCGGTGGACGGACTGGCCGCGGCGCTCGCACTCCTCGCCGCCGTCCTGTTCGCGGTCGCCTCGGCGGTGCAGCAGGAGTCGGCCGCCGACGTCCCCCAGGCGCAGTCCCGCGGCGGCCGGCTGCTGCTCGCCCTGGCCCGCAGCCCGCGGTGGTGGGCCGGGACGCTCTGCGACACGGCGGGGTTCGCCGCGCAGGCGGCGGCGCTGGGCCTGGGCTCGCTGCTGCTGGTGCAGCCGCTGCTGGTCACCACCCTGCTGGTCGCGCTGCCGCTGGGCGCCCGCTGGGGCGGCCGGCGACTGCGCCGCTCGGACCGGGTCTGGTCGGCGCTGCTGGTCCTCGCCCTGGCCGTCTTCGCCGTGGTGGGGGAGCCCACCGCGGGCGTCGACCGCGCCGGCTGGCGGCCGTGGCTGCCGGCCCTGGTGCTCCTCGGCCTGCTCCTCGGCGGCTGCCTGGCCGGCGCGGCGGTCCGCCGGGGGACGGCGCGGGCGGTGCTGCTCGCCGTCGCCGCGGGCGTGGCCTACGGCGTCGGCGCGGCGCTGACCAAGGGGGTGGTGAGCCTGCTGGACGACGGGCTGCTCGCCCTGCTCACCAGCTGGGAGACCTGGCTGCTGGCCGTCGCGATGGGCGGCGGCACGCTGCTGCAGCAGTCGGCCTACCAGGCCGGCGCCCTCGAGGCGTCGCTGCCCGCGGTGACCGTGGGGGAGCCCGTGATCGCTGTCGCGCTGGGGATCGCGGTGCTGGGGGAGCGGCTGCGCGCCGACGGGGCGGAGTGGGCGCTGATCGGCGTCCTCGTCGTGGTCATGGCCGCCGCGACGGTGGCGCTGGCCCGGGCCGCCGCGCGGGATGCCGCGCCCGTCCCCGCGTGACCACGGCGGGCAGACGCGGTGGACCCGGCTGACTCCGATGCCGCCGAGGTGGTCATGAGCGGCCCACTCAGCGGCGGCGCAGCCCCGGCCTGTGGGTCAGCGGGGTCCTCTGGCGGTGACGAGGGCGCCGCCGGAAAGCTGTAGCCACCGGAACGCGGTTTTCGACAGTCTGGCCGCCCGGACACCTCCGAGGGGCGAGGCTGATCATGGTCGACGACGCTGCGTCGGTAGTCGGTGGGACGGGTGGGGAACTGCTCGCCGGGGGCAGGACCTCGCCCGGGGTCGTCCGCATCGGGAACACGGTGCATCGCCCGGTGCGCCGGTGGACGACCACGGTGCACGCGGTGCTGCGGCACCTGGAACGGGCGGGCTTCACCGAGGCCCCAAGGGTGCTCGGGTTCGACGACGCGGGACGGGAGGTGCTCACCTATCTGGAGGGGGAGACGGCCGGTGAGGCGCCCTGGCCGGCGTGGGTGTCCTCGGACGACGCCCTGACGCAGGTCGGCTCCTGGTTGCGGCGGCTGCACGATGCGACGGTCGACTTCGTGCCGCCGCAGGACGCGGTGTGGTTCGCCGGCCGGCCCTGGCGACCGGGTCTGGTCATCGGCCACCACGACGCGGCGCCGTACAACGCGGTCTGGCGGCGGGGACGGCTCGTCGGGTTCGTGGACTGGGACGTCGCGGGGCCGTCCTCGCCGGAGTTCGACCTGGCGTACTCCGCGCTCATGTGGGTGCCTCTGCTCGCCCCGGGGTCCGCGTGGCCGATGGCGTCCCGCCCGATGGAGGAGCGGTACCGGCGCCTGCACCTGTTGCTCGACGCCTACGGGTACGACGACGACCGCTCCGCGCTGCGGGAGGCCGTGCCCGCGCGCGCCCGGAGGAACGCAGAGGTGACCCGTCGGCTCGCCGACAGCGGCGACCCGGTGTTCCAGGCGCTCCGTGACCAGGCCGCTGACCTGGACCGATCCGCGCAGCAGGTCGACGAGCTCCCTGAGTCCTTCTGGCGCCGACCCGCAGCGGACCCCGGACCTCGACGGCAGCAGTCACCCTGGGGCGAACCGAGAGGATCCGGCGAGTAGCCGCCGTTCTGCCCACGGCTTCACCTGGGCTGCGCTCACGCGTGCACTTCCTCCGGAACCGTCCCTGTCCCTGAGCGGCCTGCTCAAGGAGACATCGAGACGCCTCTTGCAGCGCGTCGATGAACGTGTCGGCCCGACGAGGTCCGTGCAGGCTCGGCCGGACACGCCTCCTGCTGCGATGAGTTCCGGCCGGGTCGCGAGTCCGTTCTGGTGACCGTCGTAGGACGTCGTACGACGGTGCCCGGCACGAGACACCACGGAGGCCACCATGACGACCACGCCGGAGGACCCGACCACCGCGCCGC
>DATIMX010000053.1:0-4875 GCA_035474935.1 Geodermatophilus sp.
TCACCGGCGAGGAGCGCACGATGAGCGCTGCTGACTACGAGACCTGGGCGGCCGAGGTGCGCCGGCTGGCCGACGAGCGCGGCGCCGTGGTGCTGGCGCACAACTACCAGGTCCCCGAGATCCAGGACGTCGCCCACTTCACCGGCGACTCGCTGTACCTCTCCCGGGTGGCCGCGGAGACCGACGCCCGGGAGATCGTGTTCTGCGGCGTCCACTTCATGGCCGAGACGGCGAAGATCCTCTCGCCGGACAAGACCGTGCTGCTGCCCGACCACGAGGCCGGCTGCTCGCTGGCCGACTCCATCACCGCCGAGCAGCTGCGGGAGTGGAAGGCCGAGCACCCCGGCGCCGTCGTCGTCAGCTACGTGAACACCACCGCGGCGGTGAAGGCCGAGACCGACATCTGCTGCACGTCGTCCAACGCCGCCGACGTGATCCGGTCCATCCCCGAGGACCGGGAGATCCTTTTCTGCCCCGACCAGTTCCTCGGCGCGCACGTCAAGCGGGTCACCGGGCGGGAGAACGTCCACGTGTGGGCGGGGGAGTGCCACGTGCACGCCGGCATCAGCCCGTCCGACGTCCGCGCGCAGGTGGCCGCCCACCCGGACGCCGAGATCCTCGTGCACCCGGAGTGCGGCTGCACCACCTCGGTGCTCGACCTGGTCAGCCACGGCGACCTGCCGGCCGAGCGCACCCGGGTGATGTCCACCGGCGGCATGGTCGAGCAGGCCGCGACCACGCGCGCCCCGCAGGTCCTGGTGGCCACCGAGGTCGGCATCCTGCACCAGCTGCGGGCGCTCAACTCCGGGACGCAGTTCATCCCGATGAACGACCGCGCCGCCTGCCGCTACATGAAGATGATCACGCCGGCCAAGCTGCTGCAGACGCTGCGCACCGGCCAGGGCGCGGTGGACGTCGACGCCGAGACCGCCGCCCGGGCCCGCCGGGCCGTGGAGGCGATGATCGCGATCGGGGAGCCTGGCCGCGGCGGCGAATGAAGGACCCCGTCCTCCTCACCGTGGAAGGACCCCGTCCTCCCCACCCCTCGCACGCTCGGGGCGGGACCCGGGACGGGGCCGGCGGCGGGCCTCTGGACGGGGCCGGCGGGGGCCTGAAGGGTGGCCGATCTACTACGTCACCAGGCCCGGGCCGGGGATCAGGGCAGGACGTCGTCGGAGATGTCGGCGACGATCGCCCGGAAGGTGCGGGTGTCGACCTCGTCGTCCACGGTGACGCGGACGATGTCGGAGACCTGCTGCTCGGACGTCGGTTGCACGGCCGCGGCCCGCGCCGCGGCGATCAGGTGCAGCTGCTGGACCCGGGCGGCGTCGTTCGAGTTCCGCACCGGGGAGAGTCGGTTCTCGCGCATGACCCGACGCTAAGCAGGGCTGTCGGCTGTGCGGGGACGCGCGGGGCGTGTCCGCGACCGGGTGGACCCCTCCGTCACAGCGGCCCCACGAGTGACCCGGGCCACCGCACGCCGCTGGACGGCGGGTGCTACGGCCCCACCAGCTCAGGCGTCGGGACGAGCTGCCGAGCCGTTCCGACGCGGTCCAGCCAGTCCTCCAGCCGGTCGGCCGGCAGCGGCGCCGAGTGCAGGTACCCCTGGCTCTCGTCGCAGCCGAGGTCGGCCAGGCGCGCCAGCGTCGCCTCGTGCTCCACACCCTCGGCGACCACCCGCATGCCCAGGCGGTGGGCGAGCTCGATGGTGGAGGCGACGATCGCCTCGGTCCGGGGCTCGACGAGCAGGTCGGCGGTGAAGGACCGGTCGAGCTTGAGCTCGGCGACCGGCAGGTCGCGCAGGTAGGAGAGCGACGAATAGCCGGTCCCGAAGTCGTCGATGCTGACCGTGAGGCCGAGCCCGGTGAGGGCCGTGACGACGGCGAGGCTGCGTTCGGCGTCGCCCATCAGCACCGTCTCGGTCACCTCCAGCACCAGGCTCCCCGCGGGCAGCCCGGCGCCGGCCAGCAGGCCGGCCACCCGGCGCGGCAGGTCGGCGTCGAGCAGGTTGCTGGCCGACAGGTTGACCGACATGCGCAGGTCCAGCCCACGGCGCCGCCACTCGGCGGCCTGGGCGACGGCCTGCTGGAGCACCTCGTCGGTGACCGCCCCCATGAGCCCGTGCGCCTCGGCCAGCGGGAGGAACTGTGCCGGGCCGAGCAGACCCCGGACCGGGTGCGCCCAGCGGATCAGCGCCTCGGTCCCGAGGGTCCGGCCGGTGCGGACGTCGACCTGCGGTTGGTGGTGCAGCACCAGCTGGCCGGTGGACAGGGCGGTGCGGAGCTCCTCGACCAACGCGAGGTGGCCGCTGCTGTCCGCGTGCCGGGCCGGGTCGTACACCGCGAGCCCCGTGCCCGCGCGCTTGGCGGCGTACATGGCGGCGTCGGCCTGACGGAGCAGCTGGGAGCGGCCGCCGCTGCCGGATCGGGTCAGCCCGATGCTGGCCGCGACGTGGATCGACATCCCCCGGATCAGGAAGGGCCGCTGCAGCCTCTCGAGCACCCGGTGGCCGAGGTCCTCGGCGTCCGCGCTGTTCGCCGGCTGGGTGACGGCGACCAGGGCGAACTCGTCCCCACCGAGCCGGCCCAGCACGTCCCCGGTGTGCAGCGCCGGGGTCAGCCGGTCGGCCACCAGGCGGAGCAGGTCGTCGCCGGCGGCGTGGCCCAGGCCGTCGTTGACCTCCTTGAACTTGTCGAGGTCGAGGAGGGCGAGGGTGAACGGCACCCCCTCGGCACACAGCTGCTCGACCCGGTGCAGGACGGCGCGGCGGTTGGCCAGCCCGGTGAGCTCGTCGGTGAGCGCCTCCTTGCGGGAGACCGCCAGCTGGGCGAGCTCGCGCACGTTGACCAGCAGACGCACGCTCGCGCCGAGCGCGGCCAGCGCAGCGCACCAGGTGGCTAGCCCGGCCGTCGCGGACACCGCGGCGGCGACCAGGACGCCCGTCGCGGCGGTGATGACGACGAACGAGCCGACCGTCGGTGCCGCCGGGTCGGTGGGCTGGGGGGCGGTCCGTGCCGGACGCAGGATGGCGGCCAGGCAGAGCAGCGCCGCGCCCACCGGCTCCGCGGTCGCCGCCCACGCGACGGGCGCCCCCTCCCCCAGCAGCCTCGCGCCGTCCCCGACCACGGAGACCGCGAACGCCGCGACGACGAGCCAGCTGCGGGGGTCGCGGCCCATCGCACCGAGCCCGACCACGGACAGCGCCGTCCCCAGCAGGACCACGTCGACGGCCATCTGTGCCAGCAGCGCCTGGACCTCCCACCAGGGCCCCGCGGTCAGCGCGCTGTCGTGGAGCAGGACGTTGAGCACCGCGACGGCCGCCAGCACCCCGGACACGCCGTTGACCACGTCGCTGGGGTCGGCCAGGCCGGTGGTGTACCGGTTCCAGCGGACCAGGCCGCTGTGGACGAGCGGGAACGCCACCACCGGCGCCCACGCCATCGGGACGGCGGTGAGGAACCGCGTCGCCGGCACGACGGCGAGCACGCCGGCCGCGAACGCGGCGCCGGAGAACACGACGCCCGCCAGGGCGATCCGCGTCCAGACGACCCGCTCCTGCGGCAGCGTGCGGGCCCGCCACACCAGCAGCCCGACGAGCGTCGCGTGCAGGGCGAGCACGACCGCGAACCGGCCGGGCGCGGCGCCGTCGGAGCCGCCGGCCACGGCGGGGCCCAGGACGGCCGTGGCCACGGTGGCGGCGGCGCAGAGCAGCAGCCCGACCTGCAGCACCCGGCGAGGGGTGCCCGGCAAGAGCCGGAGGCGGGGACGGGACGACATGCACCCCTGATCGGGTCCCCGGGGTGGCCGGTTGACCCCCGCTCACCCCTTCGGGCGGGGCCGGGCCTCAGATGCGCGTGAAGAGGTACACCGAGACCGCGACGCCGAAGACGACGATGAAGACCCGCAGCGGCGTGGCCGGGATCCGGGTGGCGATGCGGGCACCGAGGAAGCCGCCGAGCAGACTGGCCGGTGCGGCGACGGCGACGACCTGCCAGTCGACCGGTCCGAACAGGCCGAACACGACGACGGTGACGGTGGCGGTGACCGCCGAGAGCGCCGACTTCAGCGCGTTGGCCAGCTTCAGCCGGTGCAGGCCCACCCCGAGGACGCCGACCAGGATGACGCCGAGCGCGCCGCCGAAGTAGCCGCCGTAGACGGTGGCCAGGAACAGCGCCACGTACAGCCACCCCGGATCGCGCCGCGGACCGCCGTCCTCGGCCTGCTTCAACCGCCGGGTGAGCAGCGGCTGCACGGCCAGCAGCAGGCTGGCGAGCAGGACCAGCACGGGGACGACGACGTCGAAGGCCGCGGTGGGCGTCGTGAGCAGCAGGACGCTGCCGGTGACGCCGCCGAGCAGCGCGACCAGGCCGAAGCGGAGCAGCCGGGCGCGCTGGCCGGTGTACTCCGACCGGAAGCCGAGGACGCCGCCGAGGTAGCCCGGCCACTGGGCGATCGAGTTCGTGACGTTGGCGGCCACGGTCCCCAGCCCCAGCGCGACGAGCGTGGGGAAGAGGATCAGCGAACCGCCGCCGGCGACGGAGTTGATCGCGCCGGCGACGAGGGCGACGCCCGCCGCGATGGCCAGGTCGAGGGCGGACACGAACGGCGAGCCTACGGTGACCCCGTGGAGCTCACGCGGACGGCGAGGGTCCTGGCGGCGGCGTTCGGCGGGTCGGGGGTGCTGCACCTGGTCCGGCCGCGGACGTACGAGTGGCTGGTGCCCCCGGAGCTGGGCGACGCCCGCACGTGGGTGCACGTCAGCGGGGTGGCCGAGATCGGGACGGCGGCGCTGATGGCGGCGCCGTCGACGCGGCGGGCCGGGGGGTGGGCCGCGGCGGGGCTGCTGGCCGCCTTCGTGCCCGCGCACCTGCACAC
>DATIMX010000054.1:0-3369 GCA_035474935.1 Geodermatophilus sp.
AGCAGCCGCTCGTAGGCCTCGGGGCTGGCCTCGGTGAACTGCTCGCCGTAGAGGAAGTCCATCGACACGTCGCGGACCTCCATCACGCTGCCGGGCACCTTCGACCCGAACTTGAGGGTGACCCCCTCGTCGGGCTGCACACGCACGACCAGCTGGTTGTTGCCCAGCTCCTCGGTGTCGGTGTCGGCGAAGGGCAGGTGCGGCGCGCGCTTGAACACCAGCGCGATCTCGGTGACCCGCCGCGGCAGCCGCTTGCCGGTGCGCAGGTAGAACGGCACGCCCGCCCAGCGGCGGGTCTCCACGCCCAGCCGGACGGCGGCGTAGGTCTCGGTTTTGGAGTGCGGGTCGACGCCCTCCTCCTGCCGGTAGCCGGTGGCCCGCTGGCCGGCCAGCCACCCCTGCTCGTACTGGCCGCGGACGGCGAAGGTCGAGAGGTCCTCGGGCAGCGAGACCGCGCGCAGCACCTTGAGCTTCTCGGTGCGGATCTCCTCGGCGGAGAACTCGACCGGCTCCTCCATCGCGGTGAGCGCCAGCAGCTGCAGCAGGTGGTTCTGCAGCACGTCGCGGGCCGCGCCGGTCTGCTCGTAGAACTGCGCCCGCCCGCCGATGCCGACGTCCTCGGCCATGGTGATCTGCACCGAGTCGACGTGGTGACCGTTCCAGACCGGCTCGAACAGCTCGTTGGCGAACCGCAGCGCCATCAGGTTCTGGACGGTCTCCTTGCCCAGGTAGTGGTCGATGCGGAAGACGTCCTCGGCGGTGAACACGGAGTCGACGAGTTCGTTCAGCTCCCGGCTGGAGGCCAGGTCGGTGCCGAACGGCTTCTCCACGACGACCCGGCGCCACCGTCCGGGGGTGCTGTCGGCCATGCCGGTGCGCTGCATCTGCTTGAGCACGACCGGGAACATCGCCGGCGGGATGGACAGGTAGAACGCGGCGTTGCCGCCGATGCCGTGGCTGCCCTCGAGGTCGCCGAGGGTGGCGGCCAGCTCGTCGAAGGCGTTGTCGTCGTCGAAGGACCCCTGGACGAAGCGCACGCTGGCGGCCAGCCGCTCCCAGACCTCCTCCCGCCACGGGGTCCGGGCGGCCTTGCGGGCGGCGTCGCGGGCCAGCTCGGCGAAGTCCTCGTCACCCCAGTCGCGGCGGGCGAAGCCCAGGAGCGCGAAGTTGGTGGGCAGCAGCCCGCGGTTGGCCAGGTCGTAGACGGCCGGGAGGAGCTTCTTGCGGGCGAGGTCCCCGGTGATGCCGAAGACGACCAGGGCACAGGGCTCAGGTACGCGGGGCAGCCGCCGGTCCCGCGGATCGCGCAGCGGGTTGGTGATCATGTCCGTCCTCGAGGTCGGGAGGGGGACCCGCGACCCGGCGCGGCGGTGCACCGAGCGACGGGAGGGTGCGGGAACTGTGTCGATTCTCCGTCTCCGCGCCGGATCCGCGCGGCGAGCGGCCTCCCACGGCGCGGCGGGTCCCGGACCGGAAGCCCCCGCTCGGCTCCCGGCCGCGACGGACCCGGGCCCCTCGCACCCGCCGACGAGGCCGGGTGCGCGGGGCCCCGGGGTGTCAGGCCTTGTCCTCCAGCTCCGTCCGCACGGACTCGGTCAGCTCGTCCCACGAGTCGGCGAACTTCTGCACGCCCTCGTCCTCCAGCACGCGGAAGACGTCGTCGAGGTCGACCCCGGCGTCGGCGATCGAGCGCATCACCGACGCGGCCTCGTCGTAGGTCTTCTGCACCGGGGTGCCGATGCTGCCGTGGTCGGCGAAGGCCTTGAGGGTCTTCTCCGGCATCGTGTTGACCGTCCCCGGCGCGACGAGCTCGCTGACGTACAGCGTGTCGGGGTAGTCGGGGTTCTTCACGCCCGTGGAGGCCCACAGCGGCCGCTGCGGACGGGCCCCCTTGGCCTCGAGGGCCTTCCAGCGGTCGGAGGAGAAGACCTCCTCGTAGGCCTGGTAGGCCAGCTGCGCGTTGGCCAGCGCCGCCTTGCCCTTCAGCGCGGGATCGGCGCCCGCCTTCTCCAGCCGCTTGTCGATCTCGCTGTCCACGCGGGACACGAAGAACGACGCGACCGAGGCGATGCCGGACAGGTCGGCGTCGGCGTCCTCGGCCAGCCGCTGCTCCAGCCCGGACAGGTAGGCGTCCATGACCGCCCGGTACCGCTCGAGGCTGAAGATGAGGGTGACGTTGACACTGATGCCTCGCGCGATGGACGTCGTGATGGCCGGCAGGCCCGCCTCCGTCGCCGGGATCTTGATGAACAGGTTGGGCCGGTCGACCAGCCACCACAGGTGCGCCGCCTCGGCCGCGGTGGCGTCGGTGTCGTGCGCCAGGCCGGGAGCGACCTCCAGCGACACCCGGCCGTCGCCGGGCTGCCGCTGCGCGACCGGCGCGAGCAGGTCGCAGGCGTCCCGGACGTCGGCGGCGGTGATGGTGCGCAGCGCCTCCTCCACGCTCACCTTGCGCACCGCGAGCGCGTGCAGCTGGTCGTCGTAGGAGTCCGAGCCGCTGATCGCCGCGGCGAAGATGGTCGGGTTGGTGGTGACGCCGACGATGGAGTACTCGTCGACCAGGGACTGCAGGTTCCCGCTGCGGATGCGGTCGCGGGAGAGGTCGTCGAGCCAGACGGCGACCCCGGCCGACGACAGCTCGGCCAGCTTCTCGTTCTGTGCCATCTCAATTGCCCTTCTCGATGGGGAGTGATCGGCCCCGCTGCAGGGTCCCGCCGCGAGCCTGCGAGCGGAGGGGGGCAGCGGGGTCCTTCAGCGGTCGCCGGTGGGGTGCGGCAGGCCGCCGGTTTCGGCGACGGGGCCGGCCGGGACGGCGTCGCCGGAGCGGGCCGCCTCGATGCTCTCGCGGGCGGCGGCCACGACGGCCTCGTCGGTGAGGCCGAACTGCTCGTAGATGACGGAGTAGGCGGCGCTGGCCCCGTAGTGGGTGAGGCCGACGATCCGGCCGGCGTCGCCGACGAACTCGCGCCACCCCATGGGCACGCCGGCCTCGACGCTGACCCGGGCGCGGACGGTGGGCGGCAGGACCTCGTCCTTGTAGGCCTGGTCCTGGTCGGCGAACCACTCGACGCAGGGCACCGAGACGACCCGGGTGGGCACGCCGTCGGCCTCCAGGCGCTCGCGGGCCGCGACGGCGATCTGCACCTCCGAGCCGGTGCCGAGCAGGATCACCTCGGGGCTGCCGTTCGACGCCTCGGCCAGGACGTAGGCCCCGCGGGCCACGCCCTCGGCGGAGCCGAACTCCGAGCGGTCGAACACCGGCAGGTTCTGCCGCGACAGCAGCAGGCCGGCCGGGCGGTCGTTGTTCTCCAGCACGGTCCGCCAGGCGACGGCGACCTCGTTGGCGTCGGCCGGGCGGACGACGTCCAG
>DATIMX010000055.1:0-16757 GCA_035474935.1 Geodermatophilus sp.
CAGCTGCCGGAGGACTTCCGCCTGGCGGTCTACCTCGCCGACGTCGAGGGGTTCGCGTACAAGGAGATCGCCGAGATCATGGGCACGCCCATCGGCACGGTGATGTCCCGCCTGCACCGCGGCCGCCGCGGGCTGCAGAAGTTGCTGGCCGACTACGCCCGGGAGCGTGGCTTCGTCCGGGCCGGTGCCGGGGAGGAGGCGAGCCGCTCGTGACCAGCGACCAGCGTCCGGACGCCGGCGAGCCGATCTCGATCGACTCCTGTGACGACGTCCTGTCCCACGTGTTCGAGTTCCTCGACCACGAGACCGAGCCCGCCCGCCGCGAGGTCATCGCCGAGCACCTCGAGGACTGCTCGCCCTGCCTGCGGCAGTTCGGCATCGAGCAGGAGTTCAAGGCCCTGGTCCGCCGGCGCTGCGGGGGCGACACCCCGCCGCCCGGCCTGCGGGACCGGATCAAGCTGCAGCTGACGAGCGTCTCCTTCGAGGAGGACGGCACCCAGGTCAGCGTCGAGCGGATCAGCGTGGAGCGCACGCAGGAGCGCCCCACCACCGCCTGACGGACCCTCGAACGCCAGGGGCCCAGAACCCGCCGCCGGGTTCTGGGCCCCTGGCGTTCGTCCCCGCCGGCCCCGTCCAGAGGCTCGCCGCGAGCTTGCGAGCGGTGAGGAGGACGGGGTCCTCTCTCAGGCGTTGGGGCGCTTGCCGTGGTTGGCCTTGTTCCCCTTGCGGGAGCGCCGCTTGCGTCCACGCTTGGACATCGCTGCCCTCCTTCCCTCGTCGTCGCTGCGGGCCCGGGCCGGGCCCCTGGACACCTCTGGGTGACCCGGGGCGCGTGTGGCGCTGCGACCCCGGGTGGACCCGTCAGGCTGGACCCCCAGCCTCTCACGACCCTGTGCGGCACCTACCCCCTGTGGCGGTCCGGCGGGGCACGGGGGAAGGCTGGGAGGCTGGAGCGCGTCGAGGTCGGTGGAAGGCGGTTCGGGACGTGGCACACGTCGGGATCGAGAGCGTGCTCGTGGCAGGCCGCGGGCCGGCCGCGTGCGCGGTGATGGCGGCCTGCTCACGCCTGGACGTGAAGACCGTCGCCGTCCACTCGGAGGCCGACCGCAACGCCCGGCACGTGCGGCTGGCCGACGACGCGATCCTGCTCGGCCCGGCCCCCGCCGCGGAGTCCTACCTCGCCGTGGACCGGATCGTCGAGGCCGCTCGCCGCAGCGGCGCGCGGGCGGTCCTCCCCGTGCCCCCGGCACTGGCCGGCAACGCCCGGCTGGCCGGTGCGGTGGTGGCCGCCGGCCTCACCTGGGTGGGGCCCTCCGCCGCGGTGCTGGAGCGGCTCGGTGGGGACGGCGTCGAGCCGGCCAGCGAGCGCGGGTTCCTCGCCGTGGTCACCGACGGCGGCCTGCGCTGCACGACCCCGGTGTCGCGCGACCGCGCCGCCGGCATCGCGCGCGTCTCCTGGACCCCCGAGGAACCCTTCGAGCTGCCTCCGACGGCCAAGCGGCTGCCCGAGATCGGCTGGCGCGGCCTGGTCACCGTCGGCATCGCCCCGGACGGTGAGCTGGCCGAGGTGGCGGCCGGGTTCTCCCTCGACATGACGGTGCTGGAGCGGGCGCACGGCGTGGACGCCGTCGAGCTGGCGCTCCGCAGCGCGGCGGGCGGCTCGGCCGCCGACACGGGGACGGGCACGCCGCCGCGGCGGGCGGTCACCGTCCAGCTGCGCTCGACGCTGCCGCCGGGTCGGGGCGGGCGGGTCACCGGTCGACTGCCCCGCTCGGACCGGCACACCCCCGTGGGGCGCGGCGTCGAGGTCGTCGCGGTGAGCGGCTACGACCCCGGTGATCGGCTGGACCGCTGGTACGACGCGTTGCTGGCGACCATCAGCGCCGGCGCCCGGGACACCGCGACCGCCGCCCGGGCCGCCAGCGACGTCCTCGACGCGGTGCCGGAGGTCGGCGTGCCGCACGACGGCCCCGAGGTGTGCGCGGTGCTCGAGCGGCTGGCCTCCGGGAGCCCCGCGTCCGAGGTCTGACGCGTGCCAGGATGGGCCGACGGCGAGCTCAGGGAGGTGCGGTGGCGGTCGAGGAAGTCCACGCCGAGATGGTGTCGAGCGTCTGGAAGGTGCTCGTGCACCCCGGCAGCGAGGTGGCGGCCGGCGACACCCTGGTGATCCTCGAGTCGATGAAGATGGAGATCCCCGTCCTCACCGAGCGGGCCGGCACCGTCCGCGAGCTGCACGTCGTCGAGGGCGAGGTGCTCCAGGAGGGCGACCTCATCGCCACCGTCGACGGGTGAAGGACCCCCTGCCCCCCGCTACTCGCGAGCTCGCGGCGGGACCCTGCGGGGGGCCAGCGGGGCCGGGACGGGGCCGCCTCAGAGGTCGAGGGCGTACACGAGCAGGTCGATGCCGGGCGCGGGCTGCCAGTCGCGTTCCGGCAGCCGGGTGAAGGCCAGCCGCCGGTAGAGGCGCTGCGCCGCCGTCATCCGCCGGTCCGTCGAGAGCACCACCCGCCGCTTGCCGGCCGCGCGGGCCCGCTCCAGGCAGGTCCGCACCAGCAGCTCGCCGATCCCGCGGCCCTGCACGGCCGGGTCGACGACGAGCATCCGGAACGCCGCCTCGTCGTCGGACCGGGTGATCTCGCCGAAGTCGCCCGAGAGCACCAGCGCCACGCTGCCGACCACGCGGCCCTCCTCGTCCCGCACGACGAGCAGTTCGGCCCGGTCGGCCCGCGTCGCGACGTCGCGCAGCTGCACGCCGTACTCGGGGGAGGCCAGCCCGCCGCCCACGTAGACGTCGTGGGTCAGCTGCCCGATCCGCGGGAAGTCGTCGGGACGGGCGCGATCCACGGTCAGGGCCGGTGCGTCGGGGGACCAGTGCACGGCGTCGAGCCTAAGCGGATCCCCTCCTCGCACCTCTCGTCCAGGCGGCCCTCCTGCAGGGCCCGCCGCCGGCCCCGTCCAGGGCACCGCCCTGAGCCGGCGAAGGGCGGGGAGGGCGGGGTCCGTCAACGGTGAGGGGCAGGAGGGCCCTTGCTCATACCCTCGGAGCCACCATGAACAGCCTCTCCGAACGCCTCACCCGCGGCTCGGCGTCCGCTCCGGCCCAGGTCGACCACGCCCGCCGGCTGGTCGCCGACTGGCAGCTGCTCGCCGACCTGTCGTTCGCCGACCTGACGCTGTGGGTGCCGCTGCCCACGGGGGCGTGGTGGTGCGTCGCCCAGGTGCGCCCGCTCACCGCTCCCACCAGCCAGCCCGAGGACCTCGTGGGCTCGGAGGTGGAGGGTCCGGCCGCGGAGCCGTTCGTGGTGGCGCACCGCGAGGGCCGCCCGGTGACCGAGGGGGAGCCGGACTGGTCGGGCAGCACCCCGCGTCGCCGGGAGGTCGTGCCGGTGCGCCACGACGGCGTGGTCGTCGCCGTCCTGGCGCGGGACACCAACCTGGCGGTGACCCGGTCGCCGTCCACCCTGGAGCTGACCTACCTCGACATCGCCGCCGACCTCTGCCTGATGGTCTCGGCGGGCACGTTCCCGCCGGAGAAGCCGCTGGACGCCGAGTTGAGCCCACGCGTGGGCGACGGGCTCGTGCGGCTCGACGCCGACGGTCGGGCCGTCTACGCCAGTCCCAATGCGTTGTCGGCCTACCGCCGGCTGGGCGTCACGGGGGACGTCGTCGGTGCCGACCTGGCCCGGCTCACCCGGGACGCCGCGGTCGACCGGGTGGCCGGCGAGGCGGTGGCAGCCGGCATCCGGGCCGCGGTGGCCGGGCGGTTCCCCGACCCGATGGACGTCGACAGTGTCGGGGCGACCCTGCTGGTGCGGGCACTGCCGCTGCAGGCGCCCGGTGCCGAGGCGGGCGCGCTGGTGCTCGTGCGTGACGTGACCGACGTCCGCCGGCGGGACCGCGCGCTGCTGACCAAGGACGCCACCATCCGGGAGATCCACCACCGGGTGAAGAACAACCTGCAGACGGTCGCCGCGCTGCTGCGGCTGCAGGCCCGCCGGATGACCGAGCCGGCCGCTCGCGAGGCGCTGGAGGAGTCGGTGCGCCGGGTGTCGTCGATCGCGGTGGTGCACGAGACCCTGGCCGGCAGCCGGGAGGACGTGGTGGACGTCGACGACGTCCTCGACCGGGTGCTGCCGATGCTCGGCGACCTGACCTCCGTGGGCCCGGCCGCGCGGACGCGCCGGGTCGGCCAGTTCGGCGAGCTGCCGGCGGTCGCCGCGACGCCGCTGGTGCTGGTCGTCACCGAGCTGCTGCACAACGCCGCCGAGCACGCGTTCCCCGACGGCAGCCCCGGCAGCATCGAGCTGGTCGCCGAGCGGGACGGTGACGACCTCGTCGTCCGCGTGGTGGACGACGGACGGGGGCTGCCCGAGGGGTTCGACCCCTCCGCCAGCGAGGGACTGGGCCTGCAGATCGTGCGCACGCTGGTCGCCAGCGAGCTCGGTGGCAGCCTCGCCATGACCAGCCCGCCCTCCGGACCCGCCGACGGCCGCTCCGGGACCGAGGTGGTGCTCACCCTCCCCGGTGCGGGCCGTCTCCGCCGTTAGGCGATCGGTCCACGGGCAGCGACCCGGCGTCGGTGGGGACGACACCCGGCCGCGGTGTCGGCCGACGGTGCCGCAGACACGCCACGGGGCCGGTCCGGGGATCCCGGACCGGCCCCGTGGCCGTGCGGTGTGGCGGTACCGGGCGCGGGACCCGGGTGCCGTGGTGCGGTGTGCTCAGGCGGTGCGGACGCGGGTGCGGGCCTGACGCCGCTTGAGCGCGCGCCGCTCGTCCTCCGAGAGCCCACCCCAGACGCCGGAGTCCTGCCCCGAGCGCAGTGCCCACTCCAGGCACGGCTCGGTGACGGGGCAGCGGCGGCACACACCCTTGGCCTGCTCGATCTGCACGAGAGCGGGGCCGGTCGTCCCGATGGGGAAGAACAGCTCCGGGTCCTCGTCGCGGCAGAGCGCGCGGTGGCGCCAGTCCATGGCGGTGTTCTCCTCGATGTCGTCTACGGTGTGGTGCAGTCGTCGCCGGCCTCGGACCGATCCGCAGGCCGGCACCGGGGTGACCAGCGCCATGGCACAGCGACTTCGTGCATGTGTTACCGACAGGTTGCTTTCCTCCCGCGATGTTTTCACGGCGAGGACACCTGTCAAGCAGAACGAGGGCATCGGTCGACCCCTCGTGAGCAAGCTCACCACGGCCATGGTAGGGCTCGCCACTCGACCAGCGGAAGCTCCCGCGCGGTGCGTTGACAGGCGGCCGGGTCCGTGGTGAAAGCGCAGGTCAGCGACCACCCAGCGGAACCGTGTGGTTCCTGTGGCTAGGCGATGACGGTCAGCGCCGAGGGGACGCTGCGCACCTGCAGTCCGGTCGCCGTCCCGAGGTGGTCGCCGTCGAGCTGCCACCCCTGCGGACGGCGTGCGGTGAGGGTCAGTTCGTCCAGGTCGTGCCAGCGGTGCACCCCCCCGCCGCGGACGTCGGGCCGCGCGGCGAACACCTCGCGCACGTGGTGCAGCATCCGGACGATCCCGGTGCGGCCGAGTGCGAAGACGTCCAGGCCGCTGTCGAAGGCGGCGTCCGGGGTCGGGTTGACCGCGCGGGCGCCCAGGTAGGTCCACGGCGAGACGTTGGAGACCAGGCAGAGGAACAGCCCGTCGAGGGGCGGGCCCCCGGGCAGGTGGGCCGACATCGCCGGGTCGCGGCGCTCGCGGCCGAACACGAACGTGCTGGTCGCCTCGAGCACGTAGAGCAGCCCGGTCGAGCGGAGCCCGCGGGCGCGGTGGGCCTCCACCCGGCCGATGACGTCGGCGTCGAAGCCCAGCCCGGCGGAGAAGGCGAACCAGCGCGGCTCGCTCCACCCGGGGTGGGCCGCGGCCCCGGCGTCGGCGGCGGACTGCGCCAGCGCGGGGTCGGGCAGCCGGGCCGGCGCCGTGGTGGCGCCGCGGACGCTGGCCGTGCCGAGCGAGATGCGCCGGGTGCGCCCGGCGCGCAGCGAGTCGAGGACCTCGCGGGTCGCGGTCAGCGGATCACGGGCCCGGCCCAGCGCGCGGGAGAACACGTTGGTCGACCCGCCGGGCACCACGGCGAGCGGCGGGACGTGCTCGCCGGGGCCGTCGTGCAGCAGGCCGTTGACCACCTCGTTGACCGTGCCGTCACCGCCGAGGGCGAGGACGACGTCGACGCCGTCCACGCACGCCTTGCGAGCCAGCTCGCTGCCGTGGCCGCGGTGGGTGGTCTCGGCCAGCTCCACCTGCAGCTCGCCGGCGAGGGTGGTGAGCACCCGGTCGCGCACGCCGCGGCTGGTCGTCGTCGCCGCGGGGTTGGCCACCACGAGCGCGCGCATGGCAGTCAGGCTAGCCAGCGACGCGGCCCGCCCCGGCGCTGGCGTGGCACGGGCGCGGGAACGGGCTCGGGGGGTCCCGCGGGACGCGTCCCGGGGGGTGTACCGGCGCGTACCCTGCCGGTCGTGACCGAGCAGTCCGGAGCCAGGCCGTCGCGGGACCGCCGGCGGGCGGAACGGCTGCTCGGCGGCGCGGCCGAGCCGGCGGCGCCGCGCCCGGAGCGGGAACGACCGGCGGCCCCGACGGCGGTGCGCCGGGCGGCGCTGGTCGCCGGCGTGGAGGCCGCGGGGCTGGCCGCGGTCGCCCTGTGGCTGCTCGTCCTCACGTTCACCTCGACCGCCGACAGCGTCGGGCGGGCCCTGGCCGAGGTGGTCTACGTCGGCATCTTCGCGGTCGCGTTGGGCGCGGCCGCCGTGGGGCTGTGGCGGGTGTCGCCGTGGTCGCGCGGGCCGGTCGTCTTCCTGCAGCTGCTGCTGGGCCTGTTCGGCTACTACTCGGCGTTCGAGTGGGGTGGCGCGTGGGTCGGCGTCCCGCTGCTGGTGCTGGTGGCGACCGAGCTGTACCTGCTGGCCACCCCGGAGGCCCGGCTCGCGTTCGAGGACCGCTGACGAAGGACCCAGCGTCCCCCCATCCCTCGTAGCAGGATCCCGTCCAGAGGCTCACCGCCGGCCCCGTCCAGGGCACCGCCCCGAGCGGAGCGAGGGGTGGGGAGGACGTGGTCCTTCCACGGTGAGGAGGACGGGGTCCTCTGTCAGACGAGGTCGACCACGTCGGCGATCGAGTCCAGCACCCGGCCCGGACGGAACGGGAAGCGCGCGACGTCGGCGGCCTGGGTCGACCCGGTGAGCACCAGGATGGTGTCCAGGCCGGCCTCGATGCCCGCGACGACGTCGGTGTCCATCCGGTCGCCGATCATGACCGTCGACTCCGAGTGCGCCTCGATCCGGTTCATGGCGCTGCGGAACATCATCGGGTTCGGCTTGCCCACGAAGTAGGGCTCCGAGCCGGTGGCGCGGGTGATCATGGCCGCCACCGAGCCGGTGGCCGGCAGCGGGCCCTCGGGGGAGGGGCCGGTGACGTCGGGGTTGGTCGCGATGAACCGCGCCCCGGCGCCGACCAGCCGGATGGCGCGGGTGATGGCCTCGAAGGAGTACGTGCGGGTCTCGCCGAGGACGACGTAGTCCGGGTCGGTGTCGGTGAGCGTGTAGCCGGCCTCGTACAGCGCGGTGGTCAGGCCCGCTTCGCCGATGACGTAGGCCGAGCCGCCCGGCAACTGGGTGGACAGGAAGTCCGCGGTCGCCAGCGCCGAGGTCCAGATCGACGCCTCGGGCACCTGCAGGCCCGACCGTGCCAGGCGCGCGGCGAGGTCGCGCGGCGTGAAGATCGAGTTGTTGGTGAGGACGAGGAAGCGCCGGCCCGCCGCGACCAGCCGGTCGAGGAAGTCCGCGGCGCCGGGCAGCGCCAGGCCCTCGTGCACGAGGACGCCGTCCATGTCGGTCAGCCAGCACTCCGCCGGCTTGCGGTCGGTCGTCACTCGCACGTCCTCGGGGTCGGGCCGCTCATGGCCAGGCGGTCAGCACCTCCGCACCGTAGTGCCCGGCGAGCGTGGCGACCCGTTCGGCGTCGGGTCCGGGCTCGCCCACCGGGACGGTGCGGTCGGGTCCCGGACGGCCGAGTCCGGCGAAGCGGGACTGCAGGCCGCCCGGCGTGCACGGGGTGGGCGTGGGCGACCACGCCCACGGTGGCAGCCGGGTGGTGCGGCGTCGACGTCAGGAGCGGCGGTCGGCCGCGAAGGTGGCCAGGGCGTCGTCGGTCAAGCGGAAGACCGTCCACTCGTCCATCGGCACCGCCCCGGCTGACTCGTAGAACTCGATCGAGGGCGTGTTCCAGTCCAGCACCGACCACTCCAGCCGGTCGTACCCGCGCTGCACGCACAGGTCGGCGAGCGTACGCAGCAGCTCCCGGCCCAGCCCGCTGCCGCGGTGCCGGGGCTGGACGTAGAGGTCCTCCAGGTGGATGCCGTGGGTGCCGCGCCAGGTGGAGAAGGTGAGGAACCACAGCGCCGTCCCCACGACCTGTCCGCCGGCCACGGCGACGTGCCCGAACAGCTGGGGGGAGTCGCCGAACAGCGCCGCGGACAGCTGGTCCTCGGTCATCCCGGCCTCGTCCGGTGCCTTCTCGTACTCGGCCAGCTCACGCACCAGGCCCACCACGACGGGGACGTCGTCGGGACGGATGGGCCGGACCGTCACGTGAGCAGCTCCTTGAGGCGGGCCGGCACCAGCCGGCCGAGCGGGGCGAACACCGGCACGAGGACCGGTGCCAGCAGGTAGCCGTAGGCCAGGACGCAGCCGGTCACGACCGGCACGAACGCGAAGCCGACGATGACGGCCAGCGCCGCGACGATCAGCCCGTACGGCCGCCCGCTCTTCGGGCTGACCAGCGAGCGGAACGAGCGGAAGCGGATCGTGCTGACCATCAGCAGCGCCGGGACGGCGACGATGAGCAGCACCCACAGCCGCTCCCGGCCCTGCATCTGGCCGCCGAACGCGAACACCGAGGCGAGCACGACACCGGCCGCGCCGGGGCTCGGCATGCCGGTGAAGTAGCGCTTGTCCGCGGTCGGGTCGATGGTGGTGTTGAAGCGCGCCAGCCGGATGGCTGCGCACGCCACCCACAGGCCGCAGACGACCCAGCCCAGCGGATCCCAGGCGTCGCGGCCCTCGGAGAACAGCGTGAACACGACCAGCGCCGGGGCCAGCCCGAAGGACACCAGGTCGGCCAGCGAGTCGAACTGCAGGCCGAAGGGCGTCACCGCCCCCACCAGCCGGGCCACGGCGCCGTCGGTGATGTCGAAGACCACCGAGAGCCCGACCAGGACGGCGGCCAGCGTGTACTGGCCCCGGATCGAGACCAGGATCGCCACGAAGCCGCACATCATGTTGGCCAGCGTGAACAGGCTGGGCAGCGTCGCCAGCGCCCGTCGCCGGCTGCCGCGCACCGATCCGCGCACGAACTCGACGGTCGCCGTGCGCCGGGTCTGGGGGAGCCGGGCCCCGGACGAGGAGCTGGGCACCAGGGGCCTCCTCAGCGAGCGCCGGACCAGCGGGCGATGACGGTCTCGCCGCCGCGCACCCGCTGGCCCACCCGGACGAGCACCGTGCAGTCCCGGGGGACGAAGACGTCCATCCGGGAGCCGAACTTCATCAGGCCCATCCGCTCCCCGGTGGCCAGCCGCCGGCCGACGCCGGTGCGGGTGACGATGCGGCGGGCGAGCACGCCGACGATCTGCCGGAACACCACCGTTCGGTCGCCGTCGCGCAGCCACAGCTCGCTGCGCTCGTTCCGGTGCGCCGACTCCTTGCGGTAGGCGGCCAGGAAGCTGCCCCTGCGGTAGGAGCTCTCCACGACCTCACCGTGGTACGGCGAGCGGTTGACGTGCACGTCGACGACGGACAGGAACACGCTGACCTGCTGCCAGTCGCCCTCGGGGGCGGGTTCCGGGGCGACGCCCTCCTGCGGCTCGCCCGCGACCATCACCACGCCGTCGGCGGGGGAGAGGACGTCGTCGGGTGCCGGCGCCTCGACGTCGCAGCGCCGGTCGGGGTCGCGGAAGAACAGCGCCATGTAGGCCGACAGGAGAGCGAAGGGCCAGGCGGCGAGTCGGAGGCCGCGACGGCCGCCGGCGCGGCCTGCCGCGGCGAGCACAGCGGCCGGTGCCAGGGGCCCGGTGATGAAGGGCCACCCGGCCCGGTCGATACGCATCGAGGTCAGACGGTACCGGGCCGCGACCGTGGTCCGGCCCCCTGCACGGGCCCGCCGCGGCCCCGTCCCGAGGCTCGCGAGTGGCGGGGGCAGGGGGCCTTCGTCAGGCCGGGACCGAGCCGATGTTCACCAGCCAGCGCAGGCCGTAGCGGTCGGTCACCTGACCGAAGGTGTCGCCCCACACCTGCTTCTCCAGCGGGACGTCGACCGCGCCGCCCTCGGCCAGCCCCTCGAACCAGCGGGTCAGCGTCGGCGCGTCGTCCCCGGACAGGGACAGCGACACCCGGTCGGGTCCGGCGGCATCCGGGTCGTGGCCGTCGGAGGCCATCAACTCCAGTCCGCCCTCGGTGCGCAGGAAGGCGTGCATGACGCCGTCGTCGGGGAACTGGTCCCCGCCGCCGCCGACGTCACCGAAGGTCATCACGTCGAGCTTCCCCCCGAGGACGGAGCGGTAGAACTCCATCGCCTCGCGGGCGTTGCCGGCGAAGTGCAGGTACGGGTTCAGGCGGGCGGCCATGGGGTCTCCTGGGGTGTGGGTGTGGTGTCTCGGCACGGCAGACCGTCCCGGCCCGCAGAAGTCATCGCCCGCGGGCGGCCGGGGTCTCAGCGCTCGGCCGTGGCGAGCTTCGCGCCCAGCGCGACGAAGGCTGCGGCGAACGTGCGGCGCAGCCAGGTGAGCACCCGGGGGCGGGTCAGCACGTGGGTGCGGACGGCGGCGGCGCCCCATCCGTAGCCGGCAAAGACCACCAGCGTGACCAGCATGAACACGGCGGAGAGCTGGAGCATCTGCCACACCGCACCGGGGCTGTCGCCGACGAACTGGGGGAGGAACGCGACGAAGAAGATCGTCAGCTTCGGGTTGAGGACGTTCACCAGCACGGCCGAGACGACGACCTGCCGGGCCGAGCGGGGAGCGGCCGGGTCGGCGTGCACGTCGAAGACGCTGCGGTCCCGCCAGGTGCGCCAGGCGAGGAACAGCAGGTAGGCCACCCCCAGGTACTTGAGCACCTGGAAGGCCACCGCGCTGGTGTGCAGCAGGGCGGCCAGGCCGGTCACGGCCGCGGCCACGTGCGGGACGATGCCCAGCGTGCAGCCCAGGGCGGCCACCAGGCCGGCGCGTGTGCCGCGGCTGAGGCCGGCGGTCACCGTGTAGAGCACCCCCGTGCCGGGCGTCACCGCGAGCACCAGCGACGTCAGGACGTACTCGATGCCCATCGGGCCCTCCTCGGCGACGGACGCCAGGGACGGCAACGGCCGGCGAGCGGAGCGCTCGCCGGCCGTTGCCGTGCTGCGGGAGACCCTAGGCGGCGGCCTTCGTCTCCCAGAAGATCTTGTCGATCTCGGCGATGTAGTCGAGCAGCTTCTGGCCCTCGGCCGGGTCCATGCTGCCCTTGGCGCCGGAGGCGCCGGCCTGCTTGGTCGCCTTGTTGAACAGCTCGTGCAGCTGCGGGTACTTCTCGAAGTGCGGGGCCTTGAAGTAGTCGGTCCACAGCACCCACAGGTGGTGCTTGACCAGGTCCGCCCGCTGCTCCTTGATCAGGATGGCGCGGGTGCGGAACACCGGGTCCTCGTTGGCCTGGTACTTCTCCTGGAGGGCCTTGACGGACTCCGCCTCGATGCGGGCCTGGGCCGGGTCGTACACGCCGCAGGGGAGGTCGCAGTGAGCGGTGGCCTCCACGGCGGAGAACATGCGGAAACGCATGGGCTGAGCCTCCGGTTCTGTGGGGTCGGTTCGTCTGCGACCCTACTCCCGGTGAGCAGCGGGGACACGTCCGGAGCAGGGCGGACGACGGACGTCGAGCCGCTGGTCACGCCCTGGGTGGTGGCGCGGGTGTCCGGTCCGTCGATGACCCCCACGGTCCGCTCCGGCGACCGGCTGCTGGTACGGCGGGTCACTGCGGCGACCACGGTGGGTCACGGCGACGTCGTCCTCGCCCGTTTCCCGGCGCGGCCGGAGCTGCTGGTGGTCAAGCGGGTGCGCCGCGCGGTGCCGGGTGGGCACTGGGTCGAGGGGGACAACCCCCTCGTCACCGACGACAGCCGCGCGTTCGGCCCGGCGGTCGTCGTCGGTCGGGTGGTCGGCCGGCTGTGGCCGCGGCCGGGGCGGCTGCCCGGGCGTCCGGCCTAGCGGGCCGTGCGCAGCTGCGCGTAGCGGGCGCGGCACTCCTCGATCGTCGGCAGCAGACCCTGCTCGCGGGCCTCGGCCAGCGTGGGCGCCTGCCGGTCCTTGGCCGACAGCTCGAACTCCACGTCGTCCGGCCAGGGCAGGTCCAGCTCCGGGTCCAGCGGCGAGACGCCGAACTCCCGCGACGGGTCGTAGCCGCTGGAGACGAGGTAGGTGACCGAGCTGCCGTCGGCCAGCGACAGGAAGGCGTGCCCGAGGCCCTCGGCGAGGTACACCGCACGGGGCTGCTCGCTGTCGAGGAGGACGGCGTTGTGCACGCCGAAGGTGGGGGAGCCCACCCGGACGTCGACGACGACGTCGAGCACTCGGCCGGTCGGGCAGTAGACGTACTTGGCCTGGCCGGGCGGGACGAGGGCGAAGTGGACGCCGCGCAGCACGCCGCGGGCGGAGACGCTGTGGTTGGCCTGGGCCAGCGGCAGGCCGTGGCCGACGGCGTCGGCGAGCACGTCGGCGCGGTACCACTCGGTGAACCGGCCGCGGGCGTCGCCGTGCGGGACGAGGTCGAGGACGTAGGCGTCGCCGACGGCGAGCTGACGGATCTGCACGCCTGGACGGTAGCCAGGTCGGGCCGCGGCACCGCGCAGCCCCGGTCCACCGCGCGGACCGTGTCCCCCGTGCGCCGGGGCGGGACGGTGCGAGGGGGATTACGCTCCCGGGTCCATGAGCGCGCAGCAGCAGGACGGGACTGCCGACCGCTTCGCCGACGACCCGGCGTTCGCGGTGCACGAGGGCGGCAAGCTCGTCGTCCGCGCCACCCGCTCGATCGACTCCGTCGCCGACCTGGCGCTCACCTACACGCCCGGCGTCGCGCGGGTGTCCAGCGCCATCGCCGCCGAGCCCGCGCTGGCCGACCGGTTCACCTGGGCGCCGCGCGTGGTCGCGGTGGTCTCCGACGGCACCGCCGTGCTGGGCCTGGGCGACATCGGCCCGGCCGCGGCGCTGCCGGTCATGGAGGGCAAGGCCTGCTTGTTCAGCGAGTTCGCCGGCCTCTCGTCGGTGCCGGTGGTGCTGTCCACGTCCGACGTCGACGCGATCGTGGAGACCGTGGCGGCGATCGCGCCGTCCTTCGGCGGCATCAACCTCGAGGACATCAGCGCGCCGCGCTGCTTCGAGATCGAGGATCGGCTGCGTGAGCGGCTGGACATCCCCGTCATGCACGACGACCAGCACGGCACGGCGATCGTCGTCCTGGCCGCGCTGCGCAACGCCGCACGGGTCGTCGGCCGCGAACTGGGCGACCTGCGGGTCGTCGTCTCCGGCGCCGGTGCGGCCGGGGTCGCCTGCACCAAGATCCTGCTGGAGGCCGGCGTCGCCGACATCGCCGTGGCCGACTCCCGGGGCGTGCTGCACACCGGCCGGGAGGACCTCCCGCCGATCAAGCGCTGGCTCGCGGAGAACACCAACCGGGCCGGCTACGCGGGCACGATGGCCGGCGCGCTGCAGGGCGCCGACGTCTACCTGGGCCTGTCCGGCGGTTCGGTGCCCGAGTCGGTGATCGCCTCGATGGCGGAGAACTGCATCGTGTTCTCGCTGGCCAACCCGATCCCCGAGGTGGACCCGGAGATGGCGGCCCGGTACGCGGCCGTCGTCGCCACCGGCCGCAGCGGCGAGCCCAACCAGATCAACAACGTGCTCGCCTTCCCGGGGGTCTTCCGGGGCGCGATCGACGCCGGGGCGACCAGCATCACCGAGGAGATGAAGCTGGCCGCGGCCACCGCGATCGCCGATGTCGTGGGCGACGAGGTGCGGGCGGACTACGTGGTGCCCAGTCCGCTGGACCGCCGGGTCGCCGAGGCCGTGGCCACCGCGGTGGCCACCTGCGCCCGCGAGCAGGGCGTCACCCGCTGAGGGTGGCCAGCAGCGGGTCGACCGCGGCGCGGACGTCGGTGTTGAGGTAGACGCAGTACAGCGTCACGACCACGAACGCCGGCACCAGCACGACCTTCTCCAGCGACGCCCCGGTGCGCAGCGGGGTCAGCTTGAGCCGAGAGCGGCGCAGCAGCCACAGCACCGGCACCGGCACACCCTGCGTCGTGAGCGCGTCCCCGGCGATGTGGGTCAGCACGCCGAGCGCGACCGCCCAGGGCAGCCAGGCCGGGCTGGGGGAGTGCTCGAGCAGCAGCCAGGCGCCGGCCCAGGACAGCACCAGGTTGCCGACGACGGTGTTCTCCGCCCGCCCCGGGATGACGAAGTGCAGCGCCCTCAGCGCCAGCCCGATGGCCAGGCTCAGGAGCAGCAGGCTGGACCAGAATGCGTTCGCCGCGGCCAGCGCCAGGGCGCCGAAGGCCAGCGGGGCCAGGACGGCGTCGTGGGTGCCCCAGCGGTGCCCCTGCGCCAGCCGTCCGACCGCACCGGAGGGGACGTCGGTGATCGGACCCCACATGTCCGACACCGTCGAGCCGTTGTGGTCGAGGTCGGGCAGCATGGCCATCCCGCCGACGGCGGCGATCCAGGCGACCTGGCCGACGGTGCCCCCGACCGGGGCCCACGGCAGCGTCGCGGCACCGGCGGCGAGCCCGGAGAGCGCGTGCGAGTGACCGAGCACCGACACAGCGTGCCGTTGCGGGCCGACGTTCCCGGGCAGGCGCGCCATCACACGGCGATCCTCCGGATCGCACCGCGGCCAGGTGCCGTCCCCCGGCTGCATGGAGCCGGTCCGCTCAGCCGCGGGGAGGAGCCTCCGGTCCCGTCCCCGCGGCCGGCCCCCTGCAGGGTCCCCCCGCGAGCTCGTGAGTGGCGGGGGGCAGGGGGTCCTTCTACTCGTCGTCCTCCGTGCCGCCGCGGGCCAGCCACGTGGCCAGCCGCTCGACCGGCACCTCGAAGTCGGGGTGCTGGTCGACGAACGCCTGCATCTGGTCGGCCAGCCAGGCGAGGGTCACCTGCTCCTCGCCCCGCCGGTCGGCCAGCTCCTCCAGGCCCCGGTCCGTGAAGTACATGGGTGGGGTGGACTAGTTCGCGTAGGCCTCGGCCACGAGACGCTTCTGCTCGACCTCGTGGACCTTCGCCGAGCCGACGGCCGGGCTGGCCGCGGCCGGGCGGCTGACGCGGCGCAGGCGGCGGCCGGACGGCAGGTGCTCGGGCAGGTTCACGGCCATGAACTGCCAGGCGCCCATGTTCGCCGGCTCCTCCTGCACCCAGACGACGTCCTGCGCGTTCGGGTAGCGCTCCAGCGCCTGCCGGAGCTGCTCGGCCGGCAGCGGGTAGAGCTGCTCGACGCGCAGCACCGCGGTGTCGGCGGTCCCGGTGGCCTCCCGCTGCGCCAGCAGGTCGTAGGCGACCTTGCCGCTGCACAGCAGGACCCGACGCACGGCGCCGTCGTCCAGCGGCTCACCACCCACGCCCGGGTCGGCCAGCACCGGCCGGAACGTCTCGTCGGTGAACTCCGAGACCGGGCTGACGGCGGCCTTGGCCCGCAGCAGCGACTTGGGCGTGAAGACGACCATCGGCCGGTGCACGTTCGAGAGCGCCTGACGGCGGAGCAGGTGGAAGTAGTTGCCCGGCGTCGAGCAGTTGGCGACGGTCATGTTGTTCTCCGCCGACAGCTGCAGGAACCGCTCGATGCGGCCGCTGGAGTGGTCCGGGCCCTGCCCCTCGAGGCCGTGCGGCAGCAGCAGGGTGACGCCGGAGCGCTGACCCCACTTGGCCTCACCGGAGCTGATGAACTCGTCGATGACCATCTGGGCGCCGTTGACGAAGTCGCCGAACTGCGCCTCCCACAGCACCAGGGCCTTGGGGTTGGCCACCGAGTACCCGTACTCGAAGCCCAGCGCCGCGTACTCCGAGAGCAGCGAGTCGTAGGCGAAGAACTTCGCCTGCTCCGGGGACAGGTTCGCCAGCGGCGTGTACTCCACCGCGGACTCCCGGTCGATGAGCACCGAGTGACGCTGGACGAAGGTGCCGCGGCGGGAGTCCTGACCGGCCAACCGCACCGGGACGCCCTGCATGAGCAGGGACCCGAAGGCCAGCAGCTCGCCCATCGCCCAGTCGATGCCGCCCTCGCTGACCATCGCCGCGCGCCGCTCCAGCATCCGCTGGAGCTTCGGGTGGACCGTGAAGTCCTGCGGCAGGGAGACGTGCGCGTCGCCGATCGCCTTGAGCACCTCGGTGGTGATCGCCGTGGCGACCGGCTGCTCCTGCGCGGGCTGGTCCATGACCGGCTGCGGCTTCGAGGTGTCCTGCGCATCGTGCGTCTCGGCGAAGGCCCGCTCCAGCTGGTCGCGGTAGTCCTTGAGTGCCTCCTCGGCCTCGGCCAGCGTGATGTCGCCGCGGCCGATGAGGGACTCGGTGTACAGCTTCCGGACCGAGCGCTTGCGGTCGATGATGTCGTACATCAGCGGCTGGGTCATCGACGGGTCGTCGCCCTCGTTGTGGCCGCGGCGGCGGTAGCAGATCATGTCGACGACGACGTCCTTCTTGAACGCCTGCCGGTACTCGACAGCCAGCCGAGCGACCCGCACGCACGCCTCGGGGTCGTC
>DATIMX010000056.1:0-19566 GCA_035474935.1 Geodermatophilus sp.
GTTCACCGTCGACGACATCGACGCCACCGTCGCCGGCCTGCGAGCCCGCGGCGCGGAGCTCGTCGGAGAGGTGGCGCAGTACCAGGACAGCTACCGGCTCTGCTACCTCCGCGGCCCCGAGGGGATCATCGTCGCGTTGGCCGAGGAGCTCGGGTGATGCTCCCCGCGAGGAGCTCCACGGGTGGGGGAGCGGGGTCGGACCGGGACGACGACGAGACCGGCGCCGGCCCCGCGGGCCGGCGCCGGTCGGGGTTCACAGCGGGATGACGTTCAGGGCGAGGCCGGTCGCCAGCATGACCAGGGAGACGAGGACCGCCCGCCAGATGGCCTTGCGGTGGTGGTCGCCCATGTCGACCTTGGCCAGGGCGATCAGCAGCAGGAACGCCGGGACCAGCGGGCTCTGCATGTGCAGCGGCTGGCCGGTGACCGCGGCCCGGGCCATCTCGACCGGCTCGATGCCGTAGTTGGCGGCGGTCTCGGTCAGGACGGGCAGGACACCGAAGTAGAAGGCGTCGTTGCTCATCAGGAAGGTGAGGGGCATCGAGAGCAGGCCGGTGATCACGGCCAGGTGGGAGCCCAGGCTGTGCGGGATCACGCCGATGAGCCAGCCGGCCATCGCGTCGACCATGCCGGTCCCCGACAGGACGCCGGTGAGGACGGCGGCCGCGAGCACCATGCCGACCACCGAGACGACGCTGCCGGCGTGGGCCTTGAACTGGTCGGCCTGCTGCGAGATGTGCCGGAAGTTGATCACCAGCGCGAGGCCGACGGCGACCATGAACACGAAGGGGATCGGGACCAGGTCGACGACGAGCATCACCATGACCGCGAGGGTCAGCGCCAGGTTGACCCAGACCAGGCCCGGCCGGGCCCGCTCGCCCCGGTCGGGCAGGCTGGCCGCGGGGTCGTGCGCGAGGGCCGGGACCGGCTCGGTGGCGCCGTCCACCACGTCGACGGTGTCCTGCCGGACGCGCTCGCTCACCAGCACGCCTCCCGAGCGCCCCGGAGCGCCGTCGACGCCCGACGCAGCCGTGCGGAGCCCTCCGGTCCCGGCCGGTGCGGGCACCGGACCCCCGGTGCCGTCGGTCCCGGCCTCCCTGTCCGCCGGCAGGTGGACGAGCCCGATGCGCTTGCGCTCGGAGCGCCCCAGCAGCCAGGCGAGGACGAGGACGGCGAGGACGCCGGCGATCATCGAGGGGATCATCGGCACGAAGATGTCGGTCGGGCTCACGTTCAGCGCGGCCGCGGCGCGGGCCGTCGGGCCGCCCCAGGGGACGACGTTGAGCACACCGTTGGTGACCGCCGCGACGCAGGTGAGCACGACCGGGCTCATGCCGAGGCGCAGGTAGATCGGCAGCAGGGCCGACGTCACGATGATGAACGTGGTCGATCCGTCGCCGTCGAGGCTGACGATGGCGGTCAGGGCGGCGGTGCCGAGGACGAGCTTGACCGGGTCGTGCCCGACCAGCTGCAGGATCTTGCGGATCAGCGGATCGAACAGACCGACGTCGATCATGATGCCGAAGTAGGTGATGGCGAAGAAGAGCAGCGCCGCGGTGGGCGCGAGCTCTTCGACCGACGTCATCACCATGTCGCCGATGTCGGTGCCCGCGCCGGCGGCGATGCCGAAGGCGACCGGGACGAGGATGAGGGCGACCACGGGGGTGGTCCGCCTGCTCATGATCAGGTACATGAAGACCGCGATCATGAGGAAGCCGAGGGTGACCAGCACGGGTGGCTCCTGACGGTGGGGGGATGTCGATGTGGGCGGGGTCCTGGTCGGGCCCGGACGGCTCGAACAGGCGGCGGGCCCGCTCGGCGACGGAGAGCTCGGGTCGATTCCTTGGTCAGGGCCCTGTGACCAGTGACACTAGGAAGGCACGTGGCCCAGGTCTCCCTTGCGCAGGAAAGCCGCACAGGTCGTGTTCTCGACGTTTCGCTCGTTTCGCTCAGCCGCTCCTCGGCGGCCGGCCGCGTCCGGGGCGGCCGGTCCGCGCACGGGCCTCCGGCGGGCGCTGCCCTTCACCCGGCAGCTGCTCCTGCTGCAGCTCGCCGTGCTCGTCGCCGTGGTGGCCCTGGGTTTCGCGGTCGTCGCCTGGCGAGTGGAGGCGGGCCTCGAGCAGCAGTTCGAGCAACGCGCCCTCGCCGTCGCCCGCAGCGTCGCCGCACAGCCCGCTCTGGCCGACGAGGTCCTGGCACGGGACAGTGCGGACGTGCAGGCCCGGGCCCTGGCCGTGCAGGGGGCGACCGGCGCGCTGTTCGTCGTGGTCACCGACGACCAGGGCGTCCGCCTGGCCCACCCCGACCCCGCCAGGATCGGCGAGCGGGTGAGCACGAGTCCCGACGCCGTGCTCCGTGGTCGCGAGGTCGCCAGCGTGGAACGCGGGACCCTGGGCCTGTCCGCCCGCGGCAAGGTCCCGCTCCGCGACGACGCGGGGCGCGTGGTCGGGGAGGTCAGCGTCGGCTTCGACGCCAACGGCATCTCCGTCGCCCTCCGCCGACTGCTGCAGAGCACTGCCGCTTTCCTCGGCGTGGCCCTCCTGTTCGGCGTGGCCGGGAGTCTCCTGCTGATCCGGCTGCTCCGGCGCCGGACCTTCGGTCTGGAGCCGGCCGACCTGGCCGAGCTGGTCCGGCAACGGGAGGCGGTGCTGTACGGGGTCTCCGACGGCGTCGTCGCCGTCGACGACCGCGGGGCGGTGAGCGCGGCCAACGCCGAGGCGTCCCGGCTCCTGGGCGTCCCGGTGGTGCCCGGCAGGCCGCTGGCCGACCTGGACCTGCCCGCGCCGCTCGCCCGTGCGGTGGCCGACCGGTCCGGCACCCCCACGGTCACCGCCGTCGGGGACCGGGTGCTCGTCGTCACCCGGCGGGAGGTCGAACGCGACGGCCGGGCGCTCGGCTCGGTGGTCACCGTCCTGGACCGCACCGAGGTGGAGCGGCTGACCGACGAGCTCGGGGCCGTCCGGCTGATGACGCAGGCCCTGCGGGCGCAGCGGCACGAGTTCGTCAACCGCCTGCACACGGTGCACGGCCTGCTGCACACGGGGGAGGTGGACGACGCCGCCGGGTACGTCAGCGCCCTGCTGGACGCGCCCGCGATCGCCATGGCCGACAACAGCGAGGCGATCGCCTCCTCCACCGTGCGCGCCTACCTCGGCGGTCAGGCGGCCCGGGCCGCGGAGCTGGGCGTGCAGTTGCTGATCTCCGACGGCAGCTGGGTGCCCCAGCGGCTCGTGGCGCCGGTGGAGGTGGTCACCGTGCTGGGCAACCTGGTCGGCAACGCCGTGGAGGCGGCGCACGACTCCTCCGTGCGGCCGGCGACGGTCGAGGTCGACCTGCTCGCCGATGGGGACGACCTGGTGGTGTCGGTGGCCAACACCGGGGACGGGCTGCCTCCGGAGCGTCTGGCGGGCATCTTCACCGGAGGCGTGAGCACCCGCGGCGAGGGCCGTGGCCTGGGGCTGGCCATCGCGCGGGGCACCGCGGAGAGCCTCGGCGGGTGGGTCGAGGTGACCCACCCGGGCGGGAACGGCGCCATGACCGTGTTCGTCAGCCGGCTGCCCGGTGTACTGGAGCGGGCGGAGGTGACCACGTGAGCGAGCTCGCGAGCTCACGCATGGACACAGCAGCGCCGCGAACGCGGCCGACGAGCGCCAGCGAGGAGGACTCGTGAGCTTCGCCGTCCTCGTCGTCGACGACGACTTCCGGGTCGCCCGGCTGCACGCGCGCCTCGTCGAGGACGTCCCCGACTTCCGGGTGGTCGGCGTCGCGCACAGCGCCGAGCAGGCCCGGCATCTCGTCGCCGAGCACTCCCCGGACCTGGTCCTGCTGGACAACTACCTGCCCGACCAGCAGGGGGTCGAGCTCGCTCCGCAGCTCGGCTGCGACGTGCTCATGGTGACCGCCGACAGCTCGGCGGCGCTCGTCCGTGCCGCCGTGGCAGCCGGCGCGGTCAACGTCCTGGTCAAGCCGTTCACACCCGAGCGGCTCGCGGGGCAGTTGTCCGCGTACGCCAGCTACCGCGGGCTGCTGCGCGGCTCCGTCGACGAGCTCGGCCAGCAGGGGGTCGACCGCGCCCTCGCCGCGCTGAGACAGGCCTCCCGGGCCTCGCCACCCAAGGGGCAGGCCTCGGTGACCTCGCGGTTGGTCGCCGAGCGGCTGCGCACCTCGGACGCCGCCCTCACCGCGGCCGACGTCGCCGACGCCCTCGGGATCTCGCGCGCCACGGCCCAGCGCTATCTCGCCGCTCTCACCGAGACCCACCAGGCCAGCGTCTCCCTGCGCTACGGCAGCACCGGCCGCCCCGAGCACCTGTACCGGTGGGGGACCGATGTGGCTCGGGCGGAGTAGGGCGCGGTCCGGTCCCGGTCCGACAGCCGCGTCGACGGAGGCGGCGGCGCTCCCCGACCACCACGGGGCTCCGTCCGCGCGAGGAGGATCCGGGGATGTCCACCGACACCGAGCCACCGGCTGACCGCGGCAGCAGCGACGACGACCTCCACCGCCTGTCGATGACGATCCTGATGACGCCCGACATGTCCAACTTCGCGGGCAACGTCCACGGCGGCCTGCTCCTGAAGTACCTCGACCAGGTCGCCTACACCTGCGCCACCCGCTGGTCGCGGACCTACGCCGTCACGCTCTCGGTGGACCAGGTCGTCTTCCGGGAGCCCGTCCACGTCGGCGAGCTGGTGACCTTCCAGGCCAGCGTGAACCGCACCGGACGCACCTCCATGGAGATCGGGGTCCGCGTGACGACCGAGGACCTGGTCAGCCAGGTCGTCCGGCACACCAACAGCTGCTACTTCACGATGGTCGCGATCGGCCCGGACGGTCGTCCGGCGGAGGTCAGTCCGTGGCGCCCCCGGACCGCCGTGGAACGCCGGCGCCACGAGGCCGCCGGCCGCCGCCGGGAGCTGCGCCGGGAGATCGAGCGAGCGACCACGGAGATCCGCGCGGCGACCACGCACTGACGAGGACGCGTCGACCGGGGCGCCGGTGCGGGTGCAGCGGTCCACCGCGGGACCTGTCGGGTCCGTCGTCCCCCGATGGTCGGAATCGGTCAGGAGCGTGCGGCCATCCGGGGCGGTCCGGCCCCGGGGCAGCGCGGGAGCACTGCCTGCTCGGGCCCCGAGGGGACGGCCCCGGACGCCGGGATCCGGCGTCCGGGGCCGGCGGATCGTGTGTCCGTGGATGCCGGCCCGCTACCGGGCCCTGTTGGCGAGCAGGTCGCCCGGCTCCACGGCGAGCGCGGCCGGCGCCGACCGGCGGGCCGCCCTCGCGTGCCGGGCGTCCGCCGTCGGCACGACCAGGGTGAGCAGGGCGCCGAGCACGGCCAGGGCGGTCAGCACGTAGAAGATGGTGTTGAGCGCGATGCCGGAGGCGACGAGCAGGCCGCCGATGAGCGGACCGCCGATGCCTCCGAGGCGCCCGAACCCGGCGCACCAGGCGACACCCGCGCTGCGCACGTTGGTGCGGTAGTAGGTCGCGACGAAGCCGTAGATGAGGATCTGCGTCCCGCTCGTCCCCAGCCCCACGACCGCCACGAACGCCAGCAGCACGCCCAGCGGCAGGCTCACGGTCAGCAGCGCGATCGCCGCGGCACCCAGCGTGAAGGACGCAGCCACCACCGGCTTGGGCCCGAACCGGTCGGCGAACCGGGAGGCGGCCAGCGCGCCCAGGACGGCGCCGCCGTTGAGCACCAGCAGGAAGGCCAGTGACCCGTTGGTGGAGAAGCCGGCGCGGCCCATCAGCTCGGGCAGCCAGGTGTTGAGCGCGTAGACCAGCAGGAGACCGGTCGCGCTGAGCAGGCCCAGCAGGAAGGTCGGCAGCAGGTACGTGCGGCCGGCCAGCCCGGCGAAGCCCGCCCGGCCCTCGACGGCCGGTTCGGGGACCCGGGGGCCCTCCGCGGCCGGGAGGGTGAGCGACACCCCGGTCCGCGCCGCGACGGCCCGCGCCTCGTCCAGGCGCCCCCGCGACGCCAGCCAGGCCGGGGACTCGGGCATCTTGAGGAAGGCGAGGGGGAGCAGCGTCAGCAGCGGCAGGGCGCCGATCCAGAACATGCCCCGCCAGCCGATGACGTCCAGCAGCAGGATGGCCAGCAGAGCGGCGAGCAGGCTGCCCAGCGGCACTCCCGAGTAGGAGATCGCGTTGGCCAGGTTCTTCTTCCCCGCGGGCGCGAACTCGGCGACCAGTGCCCCGGTGGTGGCGACCAGGGCCCCGACCCCGATGCCGGTGACGAAGCGGAGCAGGCCGAAGGTCGTCGTGCTCGTCGCCAGGGCGGTGAGGGCCATCCCGACGGAGAACCACGCGTAGGCCGTGAGCATGACCTTCCGGCGGCCGATGACGTCGGCGACGCTGCCGGCCACGAGGGCGCCGACGAGCACGCCGATGAGCGCGTAGCTGCCCAGCGCGCCGGCCAGTGCCGGCGTCACCTCGCCGACCTGGCCCGGGTCGCGCAGGAAGAGCGGGACGACGGCCCCGTAGACGACGAGGTCGTAGCCGTCGAAGACCAGGCCGACCGTGGCCAGCGAGACGATCCAGGTGACCGACCTGCGACGGAGCGCGTCCTGTCGGACGGCTCCGTCCTGCGTGGATGGTGTCACTGCTGTGCTCCTCGGGACGGGCCCTGGCTCGGGGACGGCATGGGAGCCGTGGCAGGGCAGGGGGCACCCGGCGACCGACGTCGCCACGGGTGGGGGGAGGGGAGGTGCGCCGGGCTGGAGAGGTCGCCGGGCGGCCGGGTCGTGCAGCGGTGCAGGTCGTGCGGTGGTGCGGGTCGTGCGGGTCGTGCGGTTTCAGTCGGAGGACGCGTCGGCTGCCGGGTCGGCGCGGCGACCTACTGCGCCGGGTCCTGCGCGGCGCCGCCCTGCGCCGCGTCCTGCGCGGTGACCTACTGCGCCGGGTCCTGCGCGTTGCCGCCCTGCGCCGGGTCCTGCGCGATGTCCGACGGGTGCGCGGCCAGCGGGGTGACCGTGATGGTCATGTACGGGAACAGCGGCAGGCCCCACAGGATCTGGTGCAGCTGCTCGTTGCTGTCGACGGCGAAGACGCTGAGGTTGGCGTACTGACCGACACAGCGCCAGATGTGCGGCCAGTGGCCCGAGCGCTGCCAGCGCTGGGAGTAGGCCTTCTCCCGGGCGAGGAGGTCGTCGCGTGCCGCCGGGTCCATGTCCGGCGGCAGCGCGACGTCCATCCGCACCGCGTACAGCTCGGTCACGCGGGGTCCAGCGCGAAGTCGTAGGTGACCTCCTCGCCCTGCCCGGAGGCGACCGGGGTCGGGTGCAGGACCAGATCCGGCTTCACGGCCTGGGCGACGTCGTCCTCGACGTGCTGCCCGCCCGCGAAGTACAGCTGCGTGGTGACCAGCTGCTTGCCGGGGGCCGACACCTTCAGGTGCAGGTGGGCCGGGCGCCACGCGTGCCAGCCGGCCGCCGCGATCAGCGCGCCGCACGAGCCGTCGGTGGGGATCTGGTAGGGCGCGGGCTTGATCGTGTGGAACGCGAACCGGCCGTCGGGGGCGGTGAGGACGGTGCCCCGCAGGTTCCACTCGGGGATGCCCGGCGCGAACTGCGAGTAGTAGCCGTCGTCGTCGGCGTGCCACAGCTCGACGCGCGCGTCCTCGATCGGGGTGCCGTCGAGGTCGGTGACGGTGCCCTGGAACACGAACGGCGTGCCCTTCTCGCCGTCGCGCACCGGCAGGGTGGCCTCGCTGCGGGACTCCGGCGAGCCCGGGATGTAGTACGGGCCCTCGATGGTGCCGACGGCGCCCTTGCGGTCGGCGTTGGCGACCTCCTCGACCACGTGCTCGATCCACACGTCGAGGAACAGCGGCCACTCGCCGTCCTCACCGACCCGGATCAGCCACGCCTTGAGGGCGTCGTACTCGGCGTAGGTCACCCCGTGCTTGCGGATGACGTCGTGCAGGGCCGTGATGGCGTCGGTGGCGATGGCGGACACGCGCGCCTGGTCGACGCCGGCGGCGTTGCGCTCCTTCTGGGCGAAGCGCTCGGTGGCGTTGCGGCCGGAGCCGGCCGCTGTCGGGTTGACGTCGGTTGCGGTCATGGTGGTCCTCCTGCGTCGTTGCGGTTGGGGTGTGGTGCGGATGGGACGGCGGCTCGCCCGCCGGCGCCCGCCGCAGGCCCCGTCCCGGGTCCCGCCCTGAGCTTGCGAAGGGTGGGGAGGACGGGGTCCTTTTCAGGCGTCCTGGCGGTAGCGGGCGAGCTTGTCGGGGTCGATGTCGATGCCGATCCCCGGTCCGGGGCGGACGGCGAGCTCGCCGCCGGAGATCTCCAGCGGCTCGGTGAGCAGGTCGTCGCTCATGTCCAGGAAGTTGGAGAGCTCACCGGCACGCCGTGACGAGGCGCGGTGGGCGGCGCCGAAGGCCACGGTGCAGGCGGTGCCGACCTGGCCGTCGATCTGGTTGCCCATGACGACCTCGACGCCGAGGCCCTCGCACTGGTGCAGGATCCGCTGGGAGGTGCTGAACCCGGTGCGGGCCGTCTTGATGCTGATCATGGTGGCCGCGCCGTCCAGCAGTTCGCGGGTCACCTGGCCGGGCGTCGTGGCGCTCTCGTCGGCCACGGTGGGCACCGACGTCCGGGAGGTGAGCCAGCGCCGGCCCAGGACGTCGTCGGCCGGGCAGAGCTCCTCGGACAGCGTCAGGCCGAGGTCGGCCATCGCGTCGAGGGCACGGGCCGCCTCCGACGGCGTCCAGCCCCGGTTGCCGTCCACGTAGAGCTCCACGTCCGGGCCGAGCGCCTCGCGGAGGGCGCGGCAGGCGCCCACGTCGAGCTCCACCGGGCGCCGGCCCACCTTCACCTTGAAGGTGCGGATGCCGTGGGTGTCGCGGACCCGCTCGGCCTCGGCGACCATCGCGGCGTCCGGGGCGAACCCGACCATGTGGGACACCCGCATCCGGTCGGTGAAGCCGCCCAGCAGGTGGGAGACCGACACCCCGAGCGTGCGGCCCAGCGCGTCCCAGATCGCCATGTCCACGGCCGCCTTGGCCGCCGGGTTGCCGACGGTGCGATCCATCCGCGCGTGGACGGTCTCCCGTTCCAGGAGGGACAGCCCCAGCAGTTCCGGCGCGAAGAGCTTGTCGACCACCGCGATGATGGATTCCTGGGTCTCGCCGTAGGTGTACGGCCGCGGCGGGGCCTCCGCCACGCCGATCACGCCGTCGTCGGTGTGCACCCGGACCAGCACGTGGTCGGCGACGTGCACCTCGCCGCTGGCGAAGCGCAGCGGCTTCTTGTAGGGGATCGCGAACGGGATCGCCTCGATCCGGACGATCTTCACCGGGTGCCTCCCAGGGGGGCGGTGTCTGGTGCGGTCGGGGTGGGGGACCCCGTGTCGGGCACGAGGAAGCCGTTGGCCTCCAGCGCGTCGAGCAGCCGGGCGAGGGCGGGGGAGCGGTCCTCGCGCCGCCAGGCCAGCGCCAGGTCGATGTACACGTCGTCGGCGACGGGCACGAAGCTGACCCCGTCGACGCGCAGCGCCAGCACGGACTCGGGCAGCAGGGCCACGCCCAGGCCGGCGGCGACCAGCGTGAGCACGATCGAGGTCTCCGCGGCCTGGTGGGTGCGCCGGGGCAGGAAGCCCGCGGCGAGGCAGGCCTGGGTCACGACGGTGTCCACGACGGAGCCCTCGGCGCCGTAGACCACGAAGTCCTCGTCCCGCAGTTCGGTCAGCCCGACCGGCTCGTCACCGGCGAGACGGTGGCTGCCGGACGCTGCGAGGACCAGCCGTTCCCGGGTGATGAGCCGCGACGACAGCCCCGCTCGGCGCAGCGGTGGACGCAGCACGGCGAGGTCGATCCGGTCCTCCTCGAGGGCCAGTTCCTGCGCCGGGGTGAGCAGGTCGGACTGGAACCGCAGCACCAGTCCAGGGACCTCCCGGGCGGCGATCCGGGCCAGCTGGGGCAGCTGGCGCAGCGCCGCCAGCCCGGTCGCCCCGACGCGGAGGAGGCCGGTGCTGCCGGCGCCGACCAGCTGGACTCGTGTCCGCGCGGCCTCGATCGAGTCGAGGATGCGCTCGGCGTCCTGCAGGAACGCCTCGCCGGCGGGCGTGAGTTCGACCCGCCGCGTCGTCCGGGTGAACAGCGCGGTGCCGAGCTGCGCCTCCAGCTGGCGGATGGCCTGGGACAGCGGGGACTGGGCCATGTGCAGGCGTTCGGCCGCCCGCCCGAAGTGACGGGTCCGGGCGACGGCGACGAAGTAGTGCAGCTGGCGGATCTCCACGTGCCCTCCTCCGTCGATCGGTCGGCTCCGGGATCGGCCGTCCAGGGGACGCGCCGTGCCACGCTGTGACGTACTCAACGTAGGGGCTCGGTTCTGTATCGACAAAGACCGAGTTCCGCTCGATTGAGATGCGGGAGGTCTCAACGGATGCCTGGTCAGGACTAGGCAGATTGCTGACGCGAACGTGACCGGCGCCACCCACAGTTGAGGCAACGCACTCGACCCACCGCTCTGGCCGGAGGCCCGCCATGACAGTCGAATCCACCCAGCTCCGCGATGTCCTCTCCGACGCCGTCATCGACGACCCCGAGGCCGGCATCTTCCGGGCCAACCGTCGGATCTTCACCGACGAGGAGATCTTCGAACTCGAGATGACGCACATCTTCGAGGGCAACTGGGTCTACCTCGCGCACGACAGCCAGATCCCGAACGCGGGGGACTACTTCACGACCTTCATCGGCCGTCAGCCGGTCGTCATCACGCGCGACAAGAGCGGTGAGCTGCACTGCCTCATCAACGCCTGTGCGCACCGCGGCGCGATGCTCTGCCGCCGCAAGACGGACAACCGCATGACGTTGACCTGCCCGTTCCACGGCTGGACGTTCCGCAACGACGGCAGGCTGCTCAAGGTCAAGGACCCCGAGGGCGCCGGCTACCCGGCCAGCTTCAACACCGACGGCTCGCACGACCTGGTCAAGGTCGCGCGGTTCGACAGCTACCGCGGGTTCCTGTTCGGCAGCCTCAATCCCGACGTGAGCACGCTGGCCGAGCACCTCGGTGACACCACCAAGGTCATCGACATGCTCGTCGACCAGTCGCCGGAGGGCCTCGAGGTGCTGCGCGGCTCCTCGACCTACACCTACGACGGCAACTGGAAGGTCCAGGCCGAGAACGGCGCCGACGGCTACCACGTCAGCGCGGTCCACTGGAACTACGCGGCCACCACCTCCCGGCGCAGCACGGGGGAGTCGAAGAACACGACCAAGGCGCTCGATGCCGGCGGCTGGGGCAAGTCCGGTGGCGGCTACTGGTCCTACCCCAACGGGCACCTGTGCCTGTGGACCTGGGCGGCCAACCCGGAGGACCGCCCGCTGTGGGACCGCATGGACGAGCTCAAGGCCCAGTTCGGCGAGGCCAAGGGCGAGTTCATGGTCAAGGGCTCCCGCAACCTGTGCCTGTACCCGAACGTCTACCTGATGGACCAGTTCAGCACCCAGATCCGGCACTTCCGGCCGATCGCGCCCGACCAGACCGAGGTGACCATCTACTGCATCGCGCCCAAGGGCGAGAGCGCCGCGGCCCGGGAGCACCGGATCCGCCAGTACGAGGACTTCTTCAACGCCTCCGGCATGGCCACCCCGGACGACCTGGAGGAGTTCCGCTCCTGCCAGCTCACCTTCCGCGCCACCGCCGCGCCCTGGAACGACATGAGCCGCGGTGCCGAGCACTGGCTCAACGGGCCGGACGAGGTCGCCAAGGCCCTCGGCATGGACGGCGTCATCTCCGCGGGGCAGCGCAACGAGGACGAGGGGCTGTACCCGATCCAGCACGGCTACTGGCTGCAGACCATGCGCGCCGCACTCGAGAAGCAGGCCGCCGCGGCCGCCGCGACTTCGAAGGGCTGATCCTCATGACCACGACGCAGAACCCCGCGCAGACCCCGGCCGAGGCGGCGCCCTCCGGCGAGAAGCTGATCACCCAGAACATGATCGAGCAGTTCCTCTACCGCGAGGCCCGCTACCTCGACGACCGCGAGTTCGAGAAGTGGCTGGAGTGCTACGCCGACGACGTCGTCTTCTGGATGCCGTCGTGGGCCGACGACGACCGGCTCACCGAGGACCCGCAGCGGGAGATGTCCCTCATCTACTACTCGAACAAGGGGGGCCTGGAGGACCGGGTCTTCCGGATCCGCACCGAGCGCTCGAGTGCGACGTCCCTGCCCGAGCCTCGGACCAGCCACAACATCACCAACGTGGAGGTCATCGAGCGGCGCGGCGACCTGGTCGACGTCCGGTTCAACTGGCACACGATGTACTTCCGGTACAAGACCATCGACCCGTACTACGGGACGTCGTTCTACACGATCGACTTCTCCGGGCCCGCGCCGCTCATCCGCCGCAAGACCGTGGTGCTGAAGAACGACTACATCCACCACGTCGTCGACGTCTACCACCTCTGAGCGGCGGCCCCCAGCCGTTCCCCTCCCAGCTGCTGTTCCGCCGAGACGACGGGAATCTCCATGGACCACCGCGTGGCACTCGCGTTCGAGGACGGGGTCACCCGCTTCATCACCTGCCGGGACGACCAGACCGTCGCCGACGCCTCCTACCGATCGCGGATCAACATCCCGCTGGACTGCCGTGACGGCGTCTGCGGCACCTGCAAGGCCTTCTGCGAGTCCGGCGAGTTCGACATGGGCGGCTACCTCGAGGACGCGCTGGCGGACGACGAGGCCGAGGGCGGATACGTGCTGACCTGCAGCATGAAGCCCCGCTCGGACCTCGTGCTGCAGATCGCGTCCACCTCCGCCGTGGCCAAGACCAGCGCCGCCACCCACCGCGGCCGCATCACCGCACTGGACCGGCTGTCCCCGACGACGGTCGGCCTGACCATCGAGATCGACGACCGGGACGCCCTGGCGTTCCTCCCCGGGCAGTACGTCAACATCGCGGTCCCGGGGACCGAGGAGTCCCGGTCGTACTCCTTCAGCAGCGCCCCGCAGGACGAGGTGCTGACCTTCCTGGTCAAGCTGACGCCCGGCGGCGTCATGTCGACCTACCTGGAGGAGCGGGCCCAGGTCGGTGACGAGATCACCTTCACCGGTCCGCACGGCAGCTTCTTCCTGCGCGAGTCCGACGCTCCGCTGCTGCTGCTGGCCGGCGGGACCGGGCTGGCGCCGATCCTGGCCATCCTGCGGACGCTGGAGGGCAACCGCAGCGACCGGCAGATGCACCTGGTCTACGGGGTCACGACCGACGACGACCTGGTCGAGATGGAGACCATCGAGCAGCTCGCGGGCGGCATCGAGGGGCTCACCTGGGACTACTGCGTCGCCGACCCCGACACGAAGGCCCCCAACCAGGGCTACGTCACCGGCCTGTACGGGCCCGAGCACCTGCACGACGGCGGGGCCGCGGTGTACCTCTGCGGCCCGCCGGCCATGGTGGAGGCGGTCCGCAAGCACGTCGCCGGGCTGGGGGTGGCCCCCTCGGGCTTCTACTACGAGAAGTTCGCGCTGGCCGCGGTCCCGACGGAGGCCGCCGAGGAGGTCGTCCAGCCGGAGCCCGAGGCCGTCGTGCCGGAGTCCGAGGCGGTCGCCCCCGAGCCGCCGCCGGTGCCGGTCGTCGTCCCGGACACCGTGGCCGAGCTGCTGGCCCTGGGCGGCCGGGAGGGCCGGACGGCGGCCGGCCAGGCCCTGTTCCCGCCGGTGGAGCTGACCCCCCTCGGCGCCGACGGGGCCGGGTCGCGCTCCGAGTCGCCGTCGGAGATGTGGCGGGTGGCGGGACAGCAGCTGGGGGAACCGTTCCCCACCGGGGACGTCCTGCCCGTGGACGACGCCGAGGACCTCGTGCCCGCCGTCGGTGCCCGCGCCGTCGCCGGTCAGCAGATGCTGCCCCCGGTGGAGCTCGAGCAGCTCACCCCGCCGGCGCCCCCGGCGCCGGCCGGCCAGCCGGACGCGGAGGTCGAGCCGGCCCTGACCCCCGAGGGCTACTCCATCACCGCCGACGGGTACGAGATCGGTGAGGAGCACCCGTCGGTGCACGAGTCCGACGCCATCTTCGACGCCCGCCGCGCGCTGGAGCTCGGCGCCGCCGAGCTCACCATCGGTCGCCTGACCCACCAGCAGCTCATCGGCTACCGGGTGCTGGCCGAGGCCACCGTGCCCTACGTCGAGGGCGACCGGTTCGTCGACGCGGCGGCGTACACCGAGACCAACGCCGCCTTCCACGACTACCTGTTCACCCTCACCGGCAACGAGCACCTGCTGCGCGCCTACCAGGCCCTCGGCGTCAAGGGGCACATGGAGGAGTCCCTCCGCTCGGCCACCTGGTGCCACCCCCGGTGCGCGCAGGACCACCTCGACATCGTCGAGGCGTTCCGGGAGCAGGACCGCGAGCGGGCCCGGGTCCTCATCACCGAGCACGCGGAACGGTCCAAGGAGACCACCCGCCGGGCCATGCACGACCTCGCCGCGGGACGCCGTCCCCGGTTCGTGACACCGGGCCGGTTCGCCGGTCAGGTCGTCCTGGTCACCGGTGCCGGGCAGGGGATCGGCGAACGAACGGCCCGGCGGATCAGCGCGGAGGGCGGGATCCTGGTGCTGGCCGACCGCGCCGAGCTGGTGCGCGACCTGGCCCAGGAGCTGGGGCAGCCCGGGGCCGAGGCGATCCCCGTCGTCGCCGACCTGGAGACCTGGGAGGGCGCGAAGTCCGTCGTGGACGCCGCGCTGGCGCGGTTCGGCCGCATCGACGTCGCCGTCCACACCGTCGGCGGCACGATCTGGGCCAAGCCGTTCGAGCACTACCCGCCCGAGCAGATCCAGGCCGAGATCAACCGGTCCCTGTGGCCGACGCTGTGGTGCTGCCGCGCCGTCGCCCCGCACATGGTCGAGCGGGGGCGGGGCACCATCGTCAACGTGTCGTCGGTGGCCACCCGTGGGGTCAACCGCCTCCCGTACGCCGCGGCCAAGGGCGGGGTCAACGCCATCACCACCGCGCTGGCCCTCGAGATGGCCCCGCACGGCGTGCGGGTCGTCGCCACCGCCCCCGGCGGGACCGACGCCCCACCGCGCCGCACCCCGCGCGGCCCGGCGCCGGAGACCGAGAAGGAGCAGTCCTGGTACCGGTCGATCGTCGACCAGACGGTCGAGTCCTCGCTGATGAAGCGGTACGGGACCCTGGACGAGCAGGCCGCGGCCATCACCTTCCTGGCGTCGGAGGAGGCCTCCTACATCACCGGGACCATCCTGCCCGTGGCCGGTGGCGACCTGGGCTGAACCGCTGGGCGAGAGGCTGCGCACGGGGGAGCCCCCGGCCTCCCGGCCCTACGGTGTCGACGTGAGCGCGACCGACGAGGACGCCCACGTCGTGGGGCTGGCCACCGAGACCGCGCAGCTCGAGGCGCTGCTCCGCCGCGCCCGTTCCGGCGGGCCGGTGGTGGTCGTCGTCGAGGGCCCGGCCGGGATCGGCAAGACCACCTTGCTGCGCCGGTTCCTGCGTCGGCACCCCGAGGTGCCGACGACGGCGGCCACCGGGCTGCCGTGGGAGAGCCGCCGGGCCGGGGCACTGGCCCGGCGGCTCCTCGACGACGACCCCGGGGACCCCCCGGCGCGGCCGGCCGACGACGACCCCGTCGACCCCGTCGACCTCGGCACCGCACTCGCCCGGGGGTGGCAGGCCCGGACCCGGCAGGAGCCGCTGCTGGTCGTCGTCGACGACGCGCACCACGCGGACCCGGTGTCCCTGCAGGCGATCGCCTCCGCGGTCGCGCGCACCCACCGCGCCCCCGTGCTGCTGCTGCTCGCCCGGACCACCGGCCGGCCGGGCGCCGGCGCCGTGGAGGCCGGCGCCGTCCTCGACCGGCTCGCGGCCACCCACCTCCCCGTGCTGCGCCTCGGACCGGCCGAGACCCGGCTGCTCGCCTCCCGGGTCGCGGCGGCCGACCTCCCGATGCCCGTCGCCCGGCGGCTCTGCGAGCACACCGCCGGCATCCCCGGCCACCTCCTGGAGCTGTTCCGCGACACCCCACCGGCCCGCTGGTCGGACTGGCAGACGCGGCTCCCCGCGCCGGCCAGCGTGCAGCGCCGCGTGCACCAGGCCCTCGACCGCTGCTCCCCGGAGGCACGGGCGCTGGTCGAGGCGGCGGCCGTGCTCGGCCGGGACCCCGTGCTCGCCGACGCCGCGGCCCTGGCCGGGCTCACCGACCCGATCGCCGCCCTCGACGAGGCCTGTGCCGCCGGCCTCCTGGCGACCGCCGCCAGCCACGGCCTGGACGCGCTCGCCTTCCCGGAGCGGTTCATCCGTGGGGCCGTCCACGCGACGCTCTCGCCGCGGGCGCGGCACGAGCTCCACCTCCGCGCGGCCGCGGTGGTCACCGACGACACCGAGCGGCTCCGCCACCGGGTCGAGGCGGCACCGCTGCCGGACGTGCGCCTCGCCGACGAACTGGTGGACCTGGCGCGGCGCAAGGCCGACGAGGGGGCGTGGGCCGTCGTCGCGGGCGCGCTCATCGACGCCAGCCGCATCAGCCCCACCCGGGCCGACCGCGAGGCCCGCCTCATCCAGGCCGTCGACGCGCTGGCCGGAGCGGGTCTGCTCGGGCAGGCCGTGGACGCCCTCCCCGAGGTCGAGGCGCTGCCCACCGGCCCCCGCCGCGACGCCGTCCTGGCCTACGTCGCCGTCCAGCGCGGCCGCCGCGCCGAGGCCGCCGCCCACCTCGACACCGCCTGGCGCCTCCGGGGGACCGACCGCGGTGCCGCAGCCGTCGTCTGCCAGCGGTACGTGCTGCACGCCCTGGCCGACTGGGACGGCGACGAGCTGGTCCGGTGGGCCGGCCGGGCCGTCGAGCACGCCGAGCCCGGCTCGCCCGCAGCCGTCGAGTCCCGCGCCATCGCGGGGCTGGGCCACGCCGCCCGGGGCTGCGTCGACGAGGCGTTCACCACCTACCGGCACGCGGTCGCCGAGAGCCCGGCGGGGCCCCAGCACCAGCGCGCGCGCATGGGCCTGGGCTGGTTGTACCTGGCCCAGGACCAGCCCGAGGCGGCCCGGCGCGAGCTGGAGTTCGCCGTCCCGACCGTGCGGCAGACCGGATCGAACCGGATCTCCCTGTGGGCCCTGGTGTGGCTGGCCCGCACCCGCTTCGCCCTCGGCGACTGGCCCGGGGCCCTGGACGCGGTCGGTCAGGCCGAGGCCCTGCTCAGCGCCACCGGGCTGGACCTGCTGCGTCCCCTCGTCCACTGGACCGGCGCCCAGGTCCACGCCCTGCGCGGGGAGCACGAGGACGCCGAGCGACACCTGCAGCTCGGCGCGGCCACCGAGCACGACTACACCGTCATGACCGTCCCTGCGCTGCTCGCGCGGGCGCACGTGGCCGAGGCGGCGTCGGACTACGACGCGGTCGTCCGCCACCTCGCCCCCCTCGCCGTCCGGACGCCGCGCGGCGGTCTCGACGAACCGGGGTTCTGGCCCTGGCACGACGTCTACGCCAACGCCCTCGTCGTCACCGACCGGCTCCCCGAGGCCGAGGCGTTCCTCCTGCCGCTCGAGGCGACGGCGCGACGCCGGGAGCACCGCTCGGCGAGCGCCCGGCTCGGCTACGTGCGCGGCCGGCTGCTCGCCGCCCGCGGCGACCTGCCCGGCGCGGAGGAGGCGTTCGAGCAGGCGCGGGCACGACTGGCCGTGCTGCCGCTGCCGTACGAGCGCGCGCGGGTCGACTACGCCCACGGCATCACCCTGCGCCGCGCCGGCCGACGGCGGGACGCCGCCGCGCTGCTCACCACGGCACGCCAGTCGTTCGCCGCGCTCGGCGCCCGGGTCTACGTGGAGCGCTGCGACCGGGAGCTCAAGACCGGCCGCCCCACGCCACGGGGGGCCGAGGCCGACGCGCAGGGCCTCACCGAGCAGGAGCGGACCGTCGCCACCCTCGTCGCGACCGGCCTGACCAACAAGGAGGTGGCCGCGTCGATGCTGCTGTCGGTCAAGACCGTCCAGTTCCACCTCACCCGGGTGTACGCCAAGCTCGGTGTCCGGTCCCGTTCCGAACTCGCCGCGCGCTTCTCCCGGGGGCCCGCTCCCGGGGGGCGCGGTCCGGAGGTCGGTGTCCCGGCTCCCCGCTAGGAGCCCGGGCCGTCGCGGGGTCCCGCCGCGGGTCCAGGTGCAGCGCCCGCAGCCACGTCAGCCGCGGAGGTCCTCCCTCAGTCGCAGAGGTGGGTTCGCAGCGCGGCGTCCACTGCGCCGGGGTGGGTGGCGTTGGGCAGGTGGGCGGCTCCGGGGACGACGACGAACTCGCTCTCCGGGATGCCGTCGGCGAGCAGCCGGACCATGTCGACCGTGGTCGCCGGGTCCTCGGCGCCGGCGACCACGAGCGTCGGGGCGGTGATGTCCTGGAGCCGGTCGCGGACGTCGAAGGCGCCGATCGCCTCGCAGCAGGCGGCGTAGCCCTCGTCGGGGGTGTCCCGCAGCATCTGCAGCAGCCGCAGCGCCTCGTCGGGGTTCTTCTCCGCCCAGGTCGCGGTGAACCAGGTGCCGGTGCGGGAACCGACCAGCGTGTCGGTGCCGTGCTCGCGCACCTGCTTGGCGCGCACGCCCCACGACGGCGGGTCGGCGAACTGCGCCGCCGAGGCGATGATCGCCAGCTTCTCCAGCCGCTCGGGCACCGTCAGCGCCAGCTGCTGGCCGATCGCCCCGCCGATGGAGACGCCGGCGTAGGAGAACCGGTCGATCCCGAGCCGGTCGAGCAGGGCGACGACGTCGCCGGCGAGGTCGGCCATCGTGCACGGGCCGGGGACGACCTCCGAGCCGCCGTGCCCGCGCAGGTCGTAGCGGACCACGCGGAAGTCGCGGGCGAACTCGGCGGCCTGGGTGTCGAACAGTCCGGTGTCGGTGCCCAGCGACGGGCCGAGCACGAGGACGGGGGCGTCGTCCGGGCCGTCGACGACGGCGGACAGGCGTGCGGTCATGGGTGGACTCCCCTGGGGACGGCGGCGGCGCGAGCCGCCTCGAGGCTGAACCGGTGTTGGTCCCATCCAACCGTCAGCGGCGCCCAGTAGGAGAACCGGACCTGCTTGACCCGGTACCGCCACCCCTCGCCGGTGCGGACCAGCTCGTCGCGGTACCGCCCCGCCGCCACGTGGGGGACGCCGTCGACGACGCACGGCTGCCACAGGAGGGAGCGCACCGTGGCCGCGTCGCCGGCCACCTCGACCTCCAGGTTGGAGACGTGGTGCCAGTAGGCGGTCAGCCCGCCGTCGGCCAGCCCGGAGAAGAAGGCCAGCAGGTGCGAGCGGCCCGCGACCCGGGACAGCCCGTCGAAGACCCCGTCCTCGGTGAACAGGGCGACCAGCGCGGGCCAGTCGCCGTCGTCGATCAGCCGGCAGTAGACCGCGTCGAGGCGGCGGATCTCCTCGACGTCCTCCAGCCGCCGCAGCCGCTCCTCGACCGTGCTCACCGGGACCGCGCCGGCAGGAAGTCCAGGGCGGCCGTACCGGTGGCCGGCGGCCCGCCGGTGACCGAGATCCGCCGGCGCGCGTCGATGGTCACGTCGACCAGCCGCGGCCACCCACCGTCGGCGGTGAGGACGCCGACGTAGTGGCCGGGCGCTGGGACCGCCG
>DATIMX010000057.1:0-1904 GCA_035474935.1 Geodermatophilus sp.
GGACCACACGAGCCCGGCAGCCGGCATCGCGGCCAACGGATCGAGCAGGATCAGGGCCGGCAGCAACCAGGCGAGCGACCGCGCGGGTAGGCCCGCTGGCCGGCCAGGACCGCGACGACGGCGACGACCACCGCTCCTCACATCGCCATGCCGGCCAGTGCGCACGCCGAGCCACCCTCCTGCCGGCTCCGGATGCCGACGAAGAGGAGCACGGCGGCGATCCTCCGATACGGGGCGCGACGACGCATTCGAGCAGTGGCACGGAGTCGGCACGCGTAGAGCTGCCTGAGTTGCCACCTGTTGCTCGTCAGCCGACGCAAGCTGCGTAGCGCCGAACCCGGGGGGTCGGCAGTCATGCAACGCGTCGGGCTGCTTGATCGTGCAGGAAGCTGCTGGACACCGGCGTCCCGGGAGGAACCCGCGTCCGCTGGCCGCACGCCCCATCGGGCCGGGGCTACATCGACGAGCAGGGACGGGTCCACGTGTCGAGGTCGTCGATGATGCGCCGGGTCGTCACGAGATCAGCCGACACCGTCTGCGCCGAGGTCCGGGACCCCGTGGCGTCCTCCGGAGCCACCGCCGGTGATCGACCAGCGGATCCCGTAGGTGAGTGCATCGCGGTCCTCCGCGGCGGGTGAGGCGTACCCCGCCGCGGGAGCGAAGCATGTGGCCGGACGTCGCTGGCCAGCGCGGCCGTCCGACCGGATAGGCGAGGAGGACACCGGCGTGGCGTCAGCGACGTCGCGGGCGCGGCCCGCAGGAAGGAAGGAAGGTGGCGCGGCCTACGCCGCCCGCCCCAGCGTCTGGCCCAGCTTCCCCGACGGGTCCAGCAACGGCCCACCGGCAGCGCGAGCGGCTGGATCCGAGGCGGCCGACCGGTCGGCAGCCCAGCGTGTGCCGACCCGGCTGACGGTCATGTCCTCCCCCAGCCGCCGGCGGCCGCGCCACAGCGGCCCATCGGCGTTCACCGTGCACCTGGACCTGCAGACCGGTCGCGTGACCGCGATCGGGCGGCTGGACGGCCGAAGTACACCACTGCTGCATGACGCCGTCTCGGTTCTCCTGGGCACCGAGTGGCCGATCCTGACCGTCGACGTGAGCGGGATGGAGGTCGCCGATCACGCCGCCCTGCGGGCCATCGGTGACGCCTACCGCCGGGCGTTGCGGCAAGGCCGGCGCATCATCGTGCGCGGTGCGTCAGCGCAGCTGCGCGGCGCCCTGACCCAGCTGCACCTGGGGCACCACCTCATCGACGACGCCGTGCCGCCGACCACGGACGACACGCTGACGCTGTGAGGACTTCCGGCGGCGCCACGGCGACCGGCCTCCACGACATCATCGCTACGGTGGGCCACGACCGACGCACGGGACCGCGGTCGATGACGCGGCGCCGGGCTGCGCTGCGCCGCTGGCGGCAGGGCTGCGCTGGGGCCACCGCGCCGGCCTTGGGTCTGCCGGGAGTTGCCTGTGCCGATCACGCGTAGGGGCGGACGGCGGCGAGCTCTTCCCCGGTCATGCCGAGGACCAGTCGGGCGGTGCTCGATCCCGGCGGCGCCGACAGAGCTCGAAGGCCGCTTCTGCTGTCCGCCGGGTGCAGCCCGGGTCGGAGGGTGGATCGGGCGGCGAACCGGCGCTCAGGACCGCTCAGGGAAGCTCACGGACGACCGAGAGTGCCCGGCAGGGCCGGTAGCCTGCGCATTCGCCGGGCCACCAGGCCCGATACCGGCCTCACTCGCGGGTTCGAGCCCCGTCACTCACCCCACCGGTGGAGGCCCTGGTCAGGCGACTGACCAGGGCCTCTCCCGTTCCTGGGGCGGGCGCCGGGGGCACGCCTGCCCGACGCCGGCCCCGCGAGGCGGCGAACCGGGCCTGTCCGCAGCAGCAGCCCTCAGCCCGGGTCGCTC
>DATIMX010000058.1:0-10196 GCA_035474935.1 Geodermatophilus sp.
TCGCCCTCGATGGCGCCCAGGTTGGGGTCGCCCTCCGCGGTCAGGGCGTACACGCCGTCGGCGAGCACCTCGAGGGTCTGTTCCTTGACGCCGAGGTCGGCGGAGGAGGCGAAGGGCTTGGCTGCCATGGGGAGGACTCCAGGTCTGCGGTTGTTCGAAATACGAATGAGCTGTTCTCTTACTGGTTCGACAATAGAGCGCTGTGGTGCCCGACACAAGGGGGTGGGACGACAGCGCCCGGGGCCGCCGGCGAGGCGGCCCCGGGCACCGGAGGTCAGGTGACGGGCATCCACGCCATGTCGATCGAGACGACCTCGCTGACGGCCGCCATCCGGCTGCGGACCGGACTGGAGGCTGCCGGGATCGCCGCGGACGACGCCCTGGTGCACCTGGTGTTCGCCGCCGTCGACGGACTGGTGTTCCAGCAGGTGTGCCTCGAGACCCGGCGGCCGCACGGGCGGGCGTTGAGCGACTGCGCGCTCTCCTCCGTCCCCTGGCGCGGTAGCCCGTCAGCGGGCGGCGAGCCCCGCCAGGAACGTGTCGAGCATCGCCAGCTGGGTGGCCGCCGGTGTCGGGGCCTCGGGGAGCGTGGCCAGGACCTGGAGCCCCATCGCCATGGCAAGGAGCTGCTCGGCGAGGACGTCGTCCGCGGTGTCCACGGTGACGTCGCCGTCCTCCCGCCCTTCGGCGAGCAGGCCGCAGACGTCCCGGCGCCAGGTCTGCATGGCGTCGTCGCTGAGGCGGGCGAGCCGTTCGTCGGCGACCGTCCGGCTCCAGAACGGCAGCACGATCCGCGCCTCGAGCAGGGTGAGCTCCGTGGTGGGGAGCACCTCCACGAGGAAGGCGCGCAGGGCCGCCACCCCTCGCTCGCCCTCGACCGCGGCCCGGATCCGCTCGTTGGTGCGGTCGAAGACGTAGCCGAAGGCCGCCTCGATGAGCGCGTCCTTGCTGGCGAAGTAGTAGGCCAGTGCGCCGTTGGCGTAGCCGGCCTCCCGCGCGATCTCGCGCATGGTCGCGGCGTCCGCGCCCCGGGTGGCCATGAGCCGCCAGGTCACCTCGAGGATCTCGCGCCGCTTGGCCTCGTGGTCCACCAGTCTCGGCACCGGGCTCCCGTCCCCTCGTCGTCCGTTCCAGTCTGGACGACGAGGGGACGGGGGTGTGGGCCGGGGACCGGTCCTCACCCCACGGGGGTCCGGCGGGGTCTGCGGACGAGGGCGACGACCACGCCGAGGGCGAAGGCGGCGGCGATGACGGTGAGCAGCACGGTGGCCAGGACGGCGTCCCCGCTGATCAGCGTCGTGAAGTTGGCCAGCACCAGCCCGACGATCCCGAGCAGTCCCAGCGTGCCCAGGGCCGGTGCGACCCGCGTGTGCCAGGTGCGGCGGTCGACCCGGCTGCGGGCGAAGAACGCCAGGACGGCCACGCTGGTCAGGACCATGAGCAGCAGGATGCTCACCGTCGCCAGGCCGGACATCCAGGTGAACAGCTGCAGCACCGGGTCCGAGCCGGCGACGGCGAACACGGCGACCACCACGAACGCCGTGCCCGTCTGCGCCAGCGAGCCGACGTGCGGAGAGGCGTGCCGGACGTGCGTCCGGCTGAGCACGTCGGGGGCCATGCCCTGCCGGCCCAGCGCGAACAGGTACCGCGAGATGGCGTTGTGGAACGCCAGCAGGGCGGCGAAGAGGCTGGTCAGGAGGAGGACGAGCATGACGTCGGCGACGACCGGGCTGACGTACTCGGCGGCCGCCGTGAAGACCAGGCCCGCGGTGTCGGCCTGCGCGGCAGCCACCACGCCGTCGGACCCGAACGCCAGCACGACGGCCCAGCTGGAGAGGGCGTAGAAGGCGCCGATCAGGACGACCGCCAGGTACGTGGCCAGGGGCACCGTCCGGCGGGGGTTGCGCGCCTCCTCGCCGTAGATGGCGGTGGCCTCGAAGCCGATGAACGACGCGACGGCGAACATGATGCTGATCCCGGGCGCGCCGGAGAAGAACGCCGACGGGGTGAACGACCGGACGTCGATGCCGTCGGCGCCACCCTGGGCGAGCACGGCTCCGGCCACCACGGCGATGACCCCGATCTCGAGGGTGAGCAGGACCCCGAGCACCTTGGTCCCGACGTCGATGTTGCGGTAGCCGAGCAGCCCGACGACGGCCATGAACAGGAAGGCCCACACCCACCACGGCAGGTCGGGACCGCCGTACTGGGTGGACAGGCCCTGGGCCGTGGCGCCGGCCAGCCCGTAGATCGCCGCCTGGATGGCGGTGTAGGTGAGCAGCGCCAGCCCGGCGGCGCCGACGCCGACCGGCGTCCCGAGGCCCTTGCTGACGTAGGCGTAGAAGGCGCCTGCGTCGACGACGTGCCGGCTCATCGCCGCGTACCCGACGCTGAAGAGCAGGAGGACGACGGCCGCGACGACGTAGGCCATCGGGTTCCCGGCGCCGTTGCCGATGGCGAGCATGACCGGGAGCGCGCCGCCGATCGCGGTGAGCGGTGCGGCCGCGGCGACGACCAGGAACACGATGCCGACGACGCCGATCGACCCGCGCAGCCCGCGACCGCCCGCGTCGTCGGCGGGGGGTGCGGCCGTGGCCGGCGCGGCGGGGGAGAGCTCACTCATGGCAGCACCCGTCCTGGCTCGCGGTGCCGGCGACGGTGCCCGCTGCCCGGCTGCGGCAGTGGGCGCTGGCGTTCGGGGGGACGTCGAGCGTGGGGTTGCGGTCGAAGAAGCCGACCGGCTTGAGCCGGAAGCCGGTGTAGTCGACCGGCATGATCGGCCAGTCCTCGGGTCGCGGCACGTGGGTGAGGCCGAAGGTGTGCCAGACGACGACGTCGGTTCCCTCGAGGTCGCGGTCGGCGGCGGCGTACTCCGGCAGGCCGGCGCCGCCTGCGTGCTGGTTGACGAAGTCACCGGCCGCGTAGCGCTCGGCCGGGTCGTAGGCGGTGACCCACAGGTGCTTGGTGGCGAAGGTGGCCCGCCGGGAGATGGAGCTGTCCGGGTCGGCCAGCAGCGCCGGCTGCCCCTCCGGCAGCAGCGCGTAGGCGACCGGCTCGCCCAGGCGGTTGCGGCTGTTCGGGTTGCTGATGTGCCAGATCCGCCCGACGCCCTGGTCGGCCATCCGCTGGGCCTCGGACTCCCGGCGCAGCGTCGTCCGCCGCTGGGCGAAGGCGTTGCCGCGCGGGTTGTCGGGGCCCATCGGGACCCGGACGAAGTCCAGTTCCTCGACCGTGTTGGTGGGGCCGTCCAGCATCATGTCCAGCCGCGCGCTGAACAGGTGCTGGTGGAACGGCGCGCCGAGGCCGGGGGCGATCTCGGACGCGTACGGGTAGCCGTTCCCGGGGTGGGCGGAGGTGAAGACGATCCCGGTGGCCTTGACCTCGAAGCCGATGGTGCCGTCGAGGTAGAGGTACCAGTAGAAGCCGTAGTCGTAGTTGCCGATGGTGGTGAAGAAGCTGATCACCATCCGGCGCTGCCGCCGGGTCTCCGAGGAGCCGGCCCACAGGTCGGTGTGCTTCCAGAGGACGCCGAAGTCCTCCTCGTGCATGCAGATCGCGTTGCGCAGCACCTGGGGGTTGCCGCGCTCGTCGGCGATGACGGCGTCCATGTAGGTGATGTCGCCCAGGCAGTCGCAGCCCAGCTCCAGGGCGTTGGCGTAGCGGCCCACCAGGTACTCGCCGGTGTCGAAGTAGTTCTGCCACGACCGCACGGGGGACGGGTCGGCGTAGGGCACGACCATCTCGGCGATCGAGGCCCGGTGGATGATCGGCCGCAGCCGGCCGCCGTCGACGAAGCCGATCTGGTGCAGCGTCAGCCCCTCGCGGGCGTCGAAGCCGACGCGCAGCTGCCAGCCCTCCCAGCTGAGCAGGTTGCCGTCGAGGGTGAAGCTGGGGCCCTCGGGCTGGGTGATCTCGATCGGCTTCTGCGTGGTGCGCAGCGGTCCGGTCAGCTCCGGGTCGGTGAAGTTGCCGTGCTCCTCGGGGATCGGCACGGGGCCCAGGTCGATCACCTGGTCGACGGTCTTCGTCATGACGTCGACGTGGGCGACGAGGCCGTCGATCGGGTGCGCCCAGGGGTGGTCCTCCGGGTGGTCCTGCCGGAAGGCCAGCCCGCGCAGGATCCGCCGGCCCTCCTCCTCCGGGTACTCGAAGACGCCGGCCGACAGGGGAGCGACCCGCACGTCCGCGACGTCGAGGTCGCGCGCCGCGAGCGCCGCCAACCACCGCTCGTCGGTCGCCAGCACCTCCTCCACCAGGGCGAACTCCTCGTCGAGCACCGGCAGCTGACCGTCGGTCGCGGCGTCCAGCACGCGGTCGGAGACGATCGCCCGCTCGGTCACCGAGACGACCACGTCCCGCCCGTTCGGCCGTGCGACGTCGTGCAGCAGCACCCGCACCCGGCGGTCGGGGATCGCGTCGGTGCCGTAGAGCGCCGGCTTCGGCGGTTCCTCCAGTCCGACGTAGACGAACCGGGTCGACTCGCCGACCAGGCGGGCGGCGTCGAGGACCTCGCGCGCGGCGGAGACGTCGTCGGCGCTCAGCTGCTCGAGGGGATGGGTGGTGGCCGGCGCGGCGGTGACGGGTGAGGCCATGGGGGGCTCCCTCTTTTGGTTCTACGGGTGTAGAAAGACTGCGTGAGCCAGGTTACAAACCTTCACCCGATATGTGAAGAGGCTGTTTCAAAGTCGAACGGCGGGCGCGGCTACGCGGCGGTCCGCTGGTGCGCCGTCCTGGTCGCCCTGGCCTCGGCCGCGGTGCACGTGCTGACCCTGGCGTCGGGGCCGACGCCGTCGTCGCTCCACGTCGTGGCGGTGCTGGGGATGGCCATGGGCTGCCTGCCCTGCGCGATGCACCTCGCACTGCTGCCACGGCGGCGGGCGTGGGCGCAGATGGCCCTCGTCTCGGCCGCCATGCTCGGCGGGCACCCGCTGCTGTCCGCCGCCTCGGGGGGCGGCCACCACGCAGCGACGGCGACCGGTGGGACTGCCCTCGGCGCGGCCCTCGTCGTCGGCCCCGTCCTGGGACTGGGCCTGGCCGTCACCGGGCTGGTCCTGGGGACGTCCCCGGCGGCGGGGTCACCCGCCGCCGGGCAGCCGGTCAGCTGTGCGCGCGGAGGTGCTCGGTGACCAGCTCGGCGACCCGGTCGGGCGCCAGCTCGGGGATGAAGTGGGAGATGCCCTCGAGCACCTCGAGCCGGTAGGGGGCGTCGACGAACCGCCGGCTCTGCTCGGTGGCGGTGCGCCCGAGGGCGACGTCGCGGGTGCTCCACACGTGGAGCGTCGGCACGCGCACCGTGCCGACCGGGTTGCGGGCGTCCAGGGGCAGCGCGCGGTACCAGGCCAGGGCCGTGGACAGTGCGCCCGGCTCCTGCATCCGCCGCACGTAGTGCTCGGCCAGCTCGGGTGACAGGCCACTGATCTGCAGCATCCGGCGCAGCCCCGCGCCGTCCCCGGCCAGCAGCAGCCGCTCGGGCAGCACCGGCAGCTGGAACAGCCCCATGTACCACGAGCGCAGCCCCTGGTCGCTGGTGACGAACGCCCTGGCCATCGCCGCCGGGTGCGGCACCGACAGCGCACTCAGCGTGCGGACCCGCTCCGGGTGCCAGGCCGCCAGCGCCCACCCGACGATGCCGCCCCAGTCGTGCCCGACGACGTGCGCGCTGCCGAGCTCGGCGGCGTCGAGCAGCGCCAGGACGTCGGCGGTCAGCTCCCGCATCCGGTAGGCCGCGCGCCCGGACGGACGGGCGCCGGGGGAGTAGCCGCGCTGGTCGGGGGCGAGGGTGCGCAGCCCGGCGGTGTGCAGCCGGTCGGCGACGGCGGTGAAGGCGGTGGCGTCCTGCGGGAAGCCGTGCAGCAGGACGACGGGGGCGCCGTCCGCAGGGCCGCCGTCCCGGACGTCGAAGACCAGACCGTCGTGCGTGAAGCTGTCCACCCGCCGACCGTGCCCGCCCGGCCCGGGCTCCGCCAGTCGGCCACCGGCGGTGAGGGGCGGTGGGGGCGAGGAGTGGAGGCCGGAGGCTCCCGCGACGAGGCGCCGTGTGGGCTCAGCGCAGGCCGGAGGACGGCTCCTGGCCGCGGTGGGAGTCCCGTAGGACGACAATGGACAGGGTGACGGCACCCGAGGAGCTCATCGTCCTGCTCGACGACGACGGGACGGCGATCGGCACGATGCCCAAGCCGCTGGTGCACCACGGCGAGACGCCGCTGCACCGGGCCTTCTCGGCGTACCTCTTCGACGACGCCGGCCGGCTGCTGGTCACCCGCCGCGCCGAGGGGAAGCAGACGTTCCCGGGCATGTGGACCAACACCGTCTGCGGGCACCCCGGCCCCGGTGAGGACGACGCGGCCGCGATCGCCCGTCGCGCCGCGTTCGAGCTGGGCGTGCAGGTCGACCAGCTGCGCCCGGCGCTGCCCGGCTACCGCTACCGCGCGGAGTTCCGTGGCGTCGTGGAGAACGAGATCTGCCCGGTCTACCTCGGCGGCTTCGCCGGCACCCCGGCGCCGGACCCGGACGAGGTCGGCGAGTGGGAGCTGCTGGACTGGGCGACCTTCCGGAAGCGCCAGGAGTCCGAGGACGGCGACGCGTGGTCGCCGTGGTGCCGCGAGCAGGCCCGCCTCATCGAGGAGGCGGGGCTGGTCCCGGTCGGCTGACCGTCCGGCCGCGTCAGAGCACCGAGAAGCCCGCGGGGAGGCCCGTGCGGCCGGTGAGGGCGAGCAGGACCTGGCCGGCGAGGCCGTCGGAGACGGCGAGCTCGGCGACCAGTCGCAGTGCCTGCGCCGCAGCCGTCGCCGGGACGTCGAGCGGCGCCTCCAGGGCGGTGGCGAGGTCCGCGGTGTGGACCACCAGCTCGAACGTGCGCGTGGGCAGGTAGTCGGCCAGCCGCATGCCGCCCGCGATCGTGGTCAGCAGCTCCGTGCCGTCCCGCGACTCGACGAGCGGCAGCACGCGCGCGGCGATCTCCGCCACGGCGGCCGCCGGATCGCCGCCCAGCGCGGCCCCGGCGTCCCGTCCGCGCACCGCGACGGCCGGGTCGGCGGCCACCGCCCGCGTCGCGCGGACGTAGTCGCCGGCCGAGGCGAGCTCGACGGTCATGGCGGGACGGGCGAGGTAGGTCTCGACCGTCAGGAGCGAGCGGCTGGTGTGGCCCACGAGGGCGCGGACGTCCCACTCGCCCAGGGCGGGCCGGGACCACCGGTCGCCGACGAGGGCGGCCGTCCGGACGAACCACTGTGCGGCGTCGGCGAACGCCCGCCGCGAGTCGTCCCACGTGACGTCCATGCAGGCGACGCTAGCCCCGACGTGGCCGGGCGCGGACGGGCTGCGGACGGCGGATGCGGCGCGCCCCGCGAGATGCTCAGCACGGCCGGTGACCGCCGGGGCGCGGACGGTACCGGCCACCCGGGGGGCCTCGTGTCGCTGCGCGGACGCGCCCGGGGTGCTCCCTAGCGTCCCGCCGCATGGAGCGCCGTCGGTTCCTCCTCTTCCTCGCCGCCGGGCTGGCGGGCACGGCCGTGGGCCGTGGCACGGCCGACCTGGTCGATCCCACGCGCGCGCCGGTCAGTACGGCCGCGGCCGCCGAGCCGGTCGCACCGGCGGCGCTGCCCGACGTGCTGCCCGCGCCGACCGGCGTCGTCGACCAGCTGCCCGGGGACGGCACGTCGCTCGCGCTGACCATCGACGACGGCACCAGCTCGGAGGTCGTCGGGTCGCTGTGCCGGTTCGTCCGGGACAGCGGCGTCCGGCTGACGTTCTTCCCCAACGGCCGCTACTCCTCCTGGGAGGAGAACGGCGACGTGCTGCAGCCGCTGATCGACTCCGGGCAGGTCGCCATGGGCAACCACACCTGGTCGCACCTCGACCTGACCACGCTCCCCGACGACCAGGTGGCCGAGGAGATCGGCCGCAACCGGGACTGGATCGAGAGCACCTTCGGCATCCGCACCCCGTTCCTGCGGCCGCCGTTCGGTGCGTACGACCAGCGGGTCCAGCGGATCAGTGCCGAGCTCGGGCACCCGACCGTCGTCATGTGGAACAGCACGCTGGAGGACAACCGGCTGCTCACGCCCGCCGAGCTGGTGGACGCCGCCGGCCGGTGGTTCACCGCGCAGGCCGTCGTGGTCGGCCACGCCAACCAGCCCACCATCACCGAGGTCTACGACGAGCTGCTGGAGCTGATCGCCGAGCGCGGGCTGCAGACGGTGACGCTGGCCGACGTGTGGGGGACGGGGCTGGGCGGGGTGCGGACGGCGTCGGGGAGGGCGACCGCCGTGTGATCGTCCGACCTGCGACGGGCGGCGGCATCCACCAGGCTGGTCGGGAACACCACGACCGACAGACGGAGGAGCGGATGGCCGAGAGCAGGGCGTTGCAGGGGCGGGTGGCCCTGGTCACGGGCGGGGCGAGCGGGCTGGGCCGGGCCACGTGCGTGGCACTGGCCGAGGCCGGCGCGCACGTGGCCATCGCCGACATCGACGAGGGCGGCTCCAAGGGCACCGCGGAGCTGGTGGCCGACGCCGGTGGGTCCGCGGAGGTCGTCGCGCTCGACGTGACCGACGACGCCAGCCGCCGCGCGGTGGTCGCGCAGCTCTTCGACGCCCACGGCGACGCCTTCGACGTCCTGGCCAACGTCGCCGGCATCGACCGGCCCGGCTACATCACCGACATCGACCTCGCGGACTACCAGCGGGTGCAGGCCGTCAACTGCGAGGGGCCGGTCTTCCTGACCAGCGAGTTCATGAAGCGGGTACAACACCTGCCCGAGGGTCGCACCGCCGACGTGGTGCACATCGTGAGCCTCTCGGCGATCACCTCCGGCAGCGGCGCGATCGCCTACAACGGCTCCAAGGCCGGCTTCCTCAACGCGACCAGGTGCATCCAGCGGGAGCTGCGCGAGAAGGCCGTGACGGGCGAGGACGGCGTCGAGCGGCCCTTCCCGTGCCGCGTGCAGGCGGTCATCCCCGCGGCCATGGACACGCCGATGATGGAGCAGTGGGGCATCCCGGCCCACCTGATGATGCCGCCGTCGGCGGTCGCGGAGATGGTGCGCTACCTGGTGACGCTGCACCCGGCGGCCTTCGTGCCGGAGATGCAGATCGTGCCGCGCCTGGAACCGAACTTCCCCCGCTGACCCGGCATCCGGCCCGAGGAGACGACGATGACCAGCCCGGACGACCTCGACCCCGACTCGGCCATGGCCAGCGGGTCGGACGCCGGTGAGCCCGGGGAGCACCTGGGCGCCGGCGACCTCACCGACGAGGAGCGGCGGGTGCTCGAGGAGCTCGAGCGCGACGCCCCGGCCGGCCGTGACGACGACGACCTCGCCGACGACGCCGTCGTGCGCGCGGCCGAGGACGAGGCGCCGCTGCCGGGGCAGGGCGGCGACCAGGACGACGGGCTCAGCGCCCGGTTCAGCTCCCCGCCCGGGGAGGGCGAGGCCTGAGCGGGGGCTCCCGGCGACCGGCCGGGGAGCCCGCGCACGGGTACCGCGCGGCGTGGGTAGGGGGACGGGGCCAGGATCGTCGACGACGGAGGGCCGACCCGTGACCGTTGCCAGCCAGATGCTCGACACCTACCCGGCCGCCCTCGGGGGCGTCGACAAGCAGAAGCTCGTCGCCTGCATCGAGGCCTGCTACGAGTGCGCCCAGTCCTGCACGGCCTGCGCCGACGCGTGCCTGAGCGAGGAGATGGTCGCCGAGCTGACGACGTGCATCCGCACCAACCTCGACTGCGCCGACGTCTGCGACACCACCGGCCGGGTGCTCTCCCGGCACACCGGCTACGACGCGAACCTGACCCGTGCGGTCCTGGAGGCCTGCGCCACGGCCTGCAAGGCCTGCGGCGACGAGTGCGCGAGCCACGCCGACATGCACGCGCACTGCCGCGTCTGCGCCGAGGCCTGCCGGCGCTGCGAGACCGCCTGCCGCGAGCTCATCGCCTCCCTCGGCTGAGCGCGGCCCCGTCCCGGGTCCCGCCGGCCCCCTGCAGGGTCCCGCCGCGGCCTGCGAGTGGCGGGGGGCAGGGGGTCCTTAGCCGCGGAGCCGGACGGCGACCAGCGCGACGTCGTCCTCGGCACCCGCGGGCAGCATCCGGCCGATCAGCTCGTCGCAGGCGGCCTCGAGCGGCCGGTCCCGGACGGCGACCAGCTCGTCGGCCAGCCGCTCCACACCGACGTCGAAGCCCTGGTCGCGCCGCTCGAC
>DATIMX010000059.1:0-1902 GCA_035474935.1 Geodermatophilus sp.
GCAGGCGCGGGCGCTGTACGAGAAGAACTGGATCCGGCTGATCTCCGACGTCGACTACCGGCCGGTGCCGCTGCGCCCGGTGCTCGTGCCCTCGACCGGGGCGCCGCTGGACCTCACCTACTCCACGCTGCGCAGCGTCTCCCCGATCCACGTCGAGTACCTGCAGAACATGGGCGTGCGCGCCTCGATGTCGATCTCGCTGCTGCGCGACGACAAGCTGTGGGGCCTCATCGCCTGCCACCACTACTCCGGTCCGCACGCCCCGCCGTACGCCACTCGGGCGGCAGCGGAGTTCCTCGGCTCGACGCTGTCGCTGCGCCTGGTCGACCGCGCCGAGGAGGAAGAGGTGCATCGCGCGCTGCAGGTCCGCTCGACGCTGGCCTGGCTGACCGCGGCCACCCTCGACGAGGACCGCCCGCTGGCCGACACCCTGCTCGGCTCACCGAACCTGCTGGACCTGCTGCCGGCCGACGGCGTCGTGGTGCAGCTGCAGGGCCACCGCGGCAGCCGCGGGGAGGCCCTGCCCGACGGCGCCGCCGACGCGATCGCGGCGTGGGCCGCCGGCCGGCGGGAGGACGCCGTCGCCACCGACTCGCTGCTGCAGGAGGCCCCCGAGCTGACGGCGTCCGTGGGCCCCGTGCGCGGGGTGCTGGTTCTGCCGCTGCCGGAGGGCCAGTTCGTGCTGTGGCACCGGCCGGAGGCGGTACGCACGGTCGACTGGGGCGGCGACCCGCACAACAAGGCCCTCGCCGAGCGCGAGGGCGACTCGGTCCGGCTGAGCCCGCGCAAGAGCTTCGAGCGGTGGCGGGAGACCGTCCGGGACCGCTCCGACCCCTGGACGGCGCAGGAGCTGGCCGAGGTGGGCGAGCTGCGCACCCACCTGCTGGAGGCGCTCTACGCGCGGTCGCGGCGCGCGGTGCGCGCCGCCGAGCTCCTCCAGCGCAGCCACCTCACCGAGCCCCCGGAGTCGGCCCACTTCGACGTCGCCGTCCGCTACGTACCGGCGACGACCGAGGCCCAGGTCGGCGGTGACTGGTACGACGTGTTCGAGCAGCCGGACCGCTCCACGGTCGTCGTCATCGGGGACGTCGTCGGGCACGACACCGAGGCGGCCGCCGAGATGGCGCAGCTGCGCGGGCTGCTGCGGGGCATCGCCTACGGCAGCGCCGACGGCCCGGCGACCGTGCTGCGCCGGCTGGACTCCGCCGTCGCGGGGCTCGGGCTGCACGCCATCGCCACCGTGCTCGTCGGCCGGCTGACCCCGGATCCGGCGACCGGCGGTGCCCGGCTGCGCTGGTCGAGCGCGGGGCACCTGCCGCCGCTGCTCGCCGAACCCGGCGACGGCGTGCTCCGGCTGACCACACCCCGCGCCGAGCTGCTGCTGGGCGTGGACCCGGCGGCACGGCGCACCGAGTCCGAGGCGGTGCTGGAGCCGGGCTCGACGCTGCTGCTCTACACCGACGGCCTGGTCGAGCGGCGCGACCAGGGCTTCGACGTCGGTGTGGAGCGGCTGGCCGACGAGCTGGTCGCCGTCCGGGACCGGCCGCTCGAGGCCGCCTGCGACGAGCTGATCGCCCGGATGCTGCCCGCGGGTGCCGAGGACGACGTCGCGCTGGTCGCCGTCCGGCTCCGCGGCTGACGAAGGACCCCGTCCTCCTCACCGTTCACGAGCTCACGGCGAGCCTCTGGACGGGGCGGGGACGGCAGGCCCTGCAGGAGAGCCGGGCCGCGCTCAGCCGAGGGAGGCGATGAGCTCGCGGCAGGCCGTCTCGCAGCGCCGGCAGGCCTCGGCGCAGACGCGGCAGTGCGCGTGCATGTCGGCGTGGCTCGCGCACTCGTCGCCGCAGGCCTTGCAGGCCGTGGCGCAGGCCTCCAGGACCGCACGGGTCAGGTTCGCGTCGT
>DATIMX010000060.1:0-5404 GCA_035474935.1 Geodermatophilus sp.
GCCGACGCCCGGGCCAAGCGCACCGGTGCCGTCGACGTCCTGGCCTACCGCCGGCTGCTCGCCGAGCACGGGCCCACCGACTGGCGCGCCTACGACACCCTGCGCACCGACTCCCGGGTGCTGGCGCTCGTCCCCGAGGACGAGCGGGCGGTCGAGGTCGCGACGCCGGGCGAGATCCTCCGCGTGGTCCTGGACAGGACGCCGTTCTACGCCGAGTCCGGCGGGCAGGTCGCCGACGCCGGCGTCCTCACCTGGGACGGCGGCCGCGCCGAGGTCATCGACGTGCAGCGACCCGTGAAGGGCCTGGTGGCCCACCAGGTCCGGGTGCTCGAGGGCGAGCTGCGCGAGGGCGTCGAGCTGACCGCCGAGGTCGACTACGACTGGCGGCTGGACGCCTGCCAGGCGCACTCGGGCACGCACGTCGTCCACGCCGCGCTGCGCCAGGTGCTCGGCCCGCAGGCGCTGCAGTCGGGCTCCTACAACCGCCCCGGCTACCTGCGGCTGGACTTCGCGTGGCGGGGAGCGCTCAGCCAGCAGCAGCGCCTGGACATCGAGGACGTCGCCAACGCCGCCGTCCGGGCCGACCACAAGGTCACCGCGCAGTACATGACGCTGCCCGAGGCGCAGGCGTTCGGCGCGCTGGCGCTGTTCGGCGAGACCTACGGCGAGCAGGTGCGCGTCGTCGAGATCGGCGGCCCGTGGTCGCGCGAGCTCTGCGGTGGCACCCACGTGCGCGGCAGCGCGCAGATCGGCACGCTGGTGCTGACCGGGGAGTCCTCGGTCGGTTCCGGTGCCCGCCGGGTCGAGGCGGTCGTCGGGCTCGAGGGCTTCCGCTACCTGGCCCGCGAGCGCGACCTCGTCCGTCAGCTGGCCGACCTGCTGAAGGCACCGCAGGACGGCCTCACCGAGCGGGTCAGCGGCATGCTGGCGCGACTCCGGGACGTCGACAAGGAGCTCGCCGAGTTGCGCGCGCAGCAGTCCGGCGCCGCGGCCGGTCAGCTGGCCGGCGCCGCCACGGACGTCGACGGCGTCGCCGTGGTCACGGGGTCGCCCGCCGGCCTCGGCGGTGGCGACCTGCGCACCCTGGCGCTCGACGTCCGCGGCCGACTCGGCGGCGACAGGCCGGCCGTGGTTCTGCTGGCGTCGGAGTCCGGTGGCAAGGTGGCACTCGTGGCCGCTCTGAACCAGGCGGCCCTCGACCGCGGACTGTCGGCGAACGAGGTGCTGCGGGCGGCCGCGGCCCCGGTCGGTGGCCGTGGCGGAGGAAAGGCGGACGTCGCCCAGGGCGGCGGAACGGATCCAGCGGGGATTCCCGCGGCATTGCAGGCCGGCGAACAGGCGGTTGCGGCCGCCACTGGGAGGTAGACCGTGGTGTCTGGTCGAGAGAACGGCAGTTCCGAGTACAACCCCGAGGACACCGGCCCGGTCGGGGGACGACGTCGCGAGCTGCCGGCCGTCCCGCCGACCCGGCCGCGTGCCACCCCGTCGCAGCCCACCTACCACCCGACGACCGAGCTCGACCTGGGCCGGGGCTTTCCGCCGGTCTCCAACGAGACCAGCGAGATCGACCTGAGCGGGGGATGGCCGGAGCACCTCAAGGTGCCGCCGCGCCGGCCCACCGCCCAGCCGGCGTCCGGACGGGTGCTCGGTGTGGACGTCGGCACCGTGCGCGTCGGCCTGGCGCTCTCCGACCTCACCGGGACGCTCGCCAGCCCCCTGGAGACGCTCCACCGGGCGAAGAACCATGCCGACCTCGACCGGCTCGCTGCGCTCGTCGTGGAACACGAGGTGGCAGAGGTGGTCGTGGGAGAGCCGGTGCATCTGTCAGGTGCGTCGGGCGCCTCCGCTCAGGATGCGAGCAATTACGCTCAGGAACTAGCCGACCGCATTCCGGATGTGCCGGTGATCCTGATCGACGAAAGGCTTTCCACCGTGACCGCAGCCAGTCACCTGCGTGAGGGCGGCATCGACAGCCGCAAGCAGCGCCCGGTGATCGACCAGGCGGCCGCCGTGGTCATCCTGCAGCAGTTCCTCGACAGCCGGCGGCCCCGAACGTGACCGAGCTCGCGAGGTCACGCGTGGGCGCAGCACCGTCGTTCACGAGTGCGGCGAGCGCCAGCGAGGTGCTCTCGTGACCGAGCCGGGCGGACCGCGGCGGGGGCGCCACTCCTCGCCCGACGGCTCCTTCGGCCCCGGCTTCGACCTGCCCGGCGGGCCCTCCCGCGGCCTCCCGGGTGGGGACCACCCCGGCTACGGCGCTCCGCGCTACGAGCCGGCCCGCTACGAGCCCCCCACGTGGGGCGGCGAACCGCCGGCCTACCCGTTCGACGCCTCCGGGCGGGCCACGTCCGACCGGCCGACGGCGGGGAGCCGCGGGGTCTCCGGACTGCTGGACCGGCGGTTCCAGGAGACCGGTCGGGTCGTCGAGCCCGAGTGGTGGTCCTACGGCTCCAGCGACGACCCCGCCCACCCCCTGACGTCCCGGCACAGCCGCCGTGACGACGAGCCGCAGGTCCACCCGTCGGCTCCGCTGCCGCCCCGTCCGCCGGGTGTGTGGGACCGCCTGCACCCCCGTCAGGACGACGGCGACGACGCGCGGACGGTCGCTCAGCACCTGGTCCCGGGCCCGCCGCTCGACAGGAGCCGCCGGGAGGGGCAGACTTCCGGCCCCGTGGGCGGTTGGCGCTCGGACGACGACGAGAACACCGAGGCGCATCCCCTCGACCGGGGTGCCGCGGACAGCGGGTCCTGGGACGACGAGACCGGTGGCCTGGAGGTCATCGGTGCGCACGTCGAGGAGGACGCGCCGCGTCGGGGACGCCGCCGGGGGCGTCGCGCCGCTCGTGAGGAGCGCGACGACCGGCACGACGACGCCCGCCACGACGGGGACGACGACCTCGACCAACACGACGACGGCGGCCTGCTCCTCGACGACGAGGACGCGCTCGTGCACGACGAGGCGTCCGGCGAGGTCATCCCGGTCAAGCCGTACGACCGGCGCACCGGCCGCAGCCGCCGTCGGCGCCGCCCGTTCGCCGTCCTGGTCTCGTTGCTGGTGCTCGGCGGGCTCATCGTCGGCATCTTCGTCGGCGGGCAGAAGCTGCTCGAGCTGATCGACCCGACCGCCCGCGACTACACCGGCCAGGGCACCGGCACCATCCAGGTCCGGGTGCAGGACGGGGACACGCTCAGCGACATCGCCCGCACGCTCGTGAGCGCCGACGTCATCGCCTCGGTCGGCCCCTTCGTCGCCGCGGCCGAGACGAACGCGGCCTCGGTGGGCATCCAGCCGGGCGTCTACGAGATGCGGCTGCAGATGAGCGGCCAGGCCGCCCTCGACCAGTTGCTCGACCCCGTCTCCCGGCTGCTCTCGCGGGTGACCCTTCCCGAGGGCCTGACCGTCGAGCGCACGCTCGCGAAGATCGCCGAGGAGACGGGCCGTCCGATCGAGGAGTTCCAGGCCGCCGCCGCGGACCCCGCCGCGCTCGGGGTGCCGGCGTGGGCCAACGGGACGCTGGAGGGTCTGCTGTTCCCGGCCACGTACGACATCGAGCCGGACACGGCACCCGCCGACCTGCTCCGGCAGATGGTGGCGCGGGCGGTGCAGGCGTTCGACGAGCTGCAGATCCCCGAGACCGAGCGGCTCATGGTGCTCACCAAGGCCAGCCTCGTCCAGGCCGAGGCGAGCAGCACGGAGGACATGGCCAAGGTCGCCCGGGTGCTGGAGAACCGGCTGGCCGACGGCATGGCGCTGCAGCTGGACACCACCGTGAACTACGCCAACAGCAAGGGCGGGATCACGACCACGGTCGAGGACCGCGCCAACCCCTCGCCGTACAACACCTACGTGCACACGGGCCTGCCGCCGGGGGCGATCAACAACCCCGGTGAGGACGCGCTCCAGGCGGTGCGCGCGCCGACTCCGGGCGACTGGCGGTTCTTCGTGGTCGTCGACCCCGACACCGGGGACACGCGGTTCGCCGTCACCAAGGAGGAGCACGACCAGAACGTGCTGCTGTTCCGCGAGTGGCTGGCGGAGAATCCCGGGGGATGAGGGTCCTTCCATGAGAGCGGCGGTCTTGGGTCGCCCCGTGTCCCACTCGCTCTCCCCCCTGCTGCACCGGGCCGCGTACGCCGCTCTGGGGCTGACCGACTGGACCTATGACGCCCTCGACATCGGGGCGGAGGACCTCCGGGTGCTGCTGGCGGGGCTGGGCGAGGAGTGGCGGGGGTTCTCCGTCACCATGCCGTGCAAGCAGGCGGCGGTGGACGTGGCCGACCTGGTCGAGCCGCTGCCGCGCCTCCTGCACGCGGCCAACACGTTGATCCGCACCGAGGCGGGGTGGCGTGCGGAGAACACCGACGTCACCGGCATCGGCATGGCCCTCCAGCTGGCAGGGGTGGACGGCGTCGGTTCCGCGGTGATCGTCGGTGCCGGGGGGACGGCCGCCGCGGCCGCCGTGGCCCTCTCCTCCCTGGCGGCCGAGCACGTCGAGGTGGCCGTCCGGGAGCCGTCGCGGGCCGCCGACGTCGTGCGGGTGCTCGACGTCCTCGGGGTGCCGACCACGGTCACCCGCCTGTCGGAGACCACCCTCGATGCGCCGCTCGTGGTGAGCACGGTGCCCATCGACGCGCAGCCGGAGCTGCTGGCCCTGCCCTGGCGGCCGCAGCACACCGTGCTCGACGTCCTCTACTCGCCGTGGCCCACCCCGCTGGCCGAGCGCGTCACGACGGTCGGCGGGACGGTGGTCGGCGGGCTGGACGTGCTGTTCTGGCAGGCCACCGTCCAGGTCGAGCTCATGACCGGGAAGCCGGCGCCGATCGCCGCCATGCGCAGCGCCCTCGACGCGGCCGTCGGCGCCCGCTGACGCCGAGCGCCGTGGACCTGCCCCGGCCGGCGCTGTTCGGCGCCGTGCTCGTCGTCGCGCTCGTGGCGGGCCCGTGGCTGGCGCGGGTCGCCACCCGGCTGGCCGCGCGCGACGAGACGGCGCGGCCGTCCGGGGCGCGCATCGCGGTGATGACCGCCCTGTTCGCCGGCCTGCTGGCCGGCGGGGTCATGGCGTTCGAGCTGCGTCCGGCGACGGCCGCCTTCGCCTGGGCGGCGGGGGCGGCGGTGGTGCTCGGCGCGGTCGACCTGTCCAGCCACCGGCTGCCGGACCGCGTCACCTGTCCCGCCTACGCCGTCTGCGCGGCGGCCCTGCTCGTCGACGCCGCGGGCCACGGCTCGTGGGGCGCGCTCGCGCGGGCAGTCCGCGCCGCCGCGGTCACGTTCGCCGTCGCCGGCGGTGCCGCCGCGCTCCCGGCGGAGGGCGTCGGGTTCGGCGACGTAAAGCTGCTGGGACTGCTCGGCCTGGTGCTCGGCTGGGCGGGCTGGGGCGTGCTGCTGGCCGGAATCTTCTTCGGC